>JAGGXO010000160.1 GCA_021163015.1 Candidatus Bipolaricaulota bacterium | reverse complement strand
TTGCCATACTTGCCCCGGTCGTTGCCGGAGATAACCTTCACCCGGTCCCCTTTTCGTACCTTTCTCATCATTTACTCCTTACCTACAGGACCTCAGGTGCGAGGGAAATTATCCGCATCATTTTCTTATCTCGCAGTTCACGGGCGACAGGACCGAACACACGCGTCCCCACAGGCTCACCCTGGGGATTGATAAGCACGATAGCGTTGTCATCGAATCGGATGTATGTGCCATCTTTCCTTCGATAGGCGCTGCGTGTACGCACAATCACCCCTTTCACGATCTGCCCCTTCTCGATGTCGCTCGTGGGAAGACGCTTCCTTACTGAGCCAACGACGATATCACCTATCTCTCCCCAGCGACGGTTCGATGGCCCGAGAACGTTTATACAACGAACGAGCTTCGCTCCAGAGTTGTCCGCCACCCGCAACACGGTCTGCATCTGAATCATGGCTAGACCTCCGCTTTCTCGATGATCTCAACCAATCGCCAGCGCTTCAGCCGACTGAGCGGACGAGCCTCTTCTATCTTCACTACGTCGCCGACATTCGCCGTCTGCTGCGGATCATGCGCATAGAACTTGAAGTGCCGCCTGATGTGCTTGCGATAGCGCCTGTGAAATCGCCCTTCCTCGACCTTAACCACAATCGTTTTCTCCATGCGATCGCTCACGACGCGTCCAATCTTTGTCTTCTTCATCTTATTCCTCCCGCCCCTTCTCCCGAATGATCGTCATTGCACGGGCAACATCTCGGCGGGTTTTCGCAAGTTCGGCGGTATTATCCAGTTCTCCACCAACCCGCTGGAAACGCAGGTTGAAAAGCTTCCGCTTGAACTCACTCACTTTCTGCCCCAATTCCTCTCTGGTCAGCTCTCGCAGTTCTTCGGATTTCATCTTTCGCCTCCCAGAACAGTTCTACGCTTCAGCCGCGTTCGGATAGGAAGCTTGTGAGTGACCAATTCGTGCACGCGCTTCGCCTCGGCATCGCCGATTCCGGCTATCTCAAACAAGATCCGCCCGGGCTTGACCACCGCTACCCAGTGATCGACAGCTCCCTTCCCTTTTCCCATTCTTGCCTCGGCGGGATGCTTAGTTCTCGCTTTGTCCGGAAAGATGCGAATCCATACCTTGGCGTCACGGTGGGTTTGGCGAGCGATGGTCGTTCGGCAAGCTTCAATCTGCTGCCCAGTGATCCACGCCGGTTCAAGGGCCTGTATGGCATACTCACCAAACGCTATCTCATAGCCGCGAGTGGCCTTACCCTTGGTTCGCCCACAGTGGAATTTCCTGTACTTTGTCCTCTTTGGAAACAGAAGTGCCATACTAGCTCACCTTTTCCCGTTGCGCCCCAGCGTAGGCGTGCTCTCCCCGGAAGACCCATGCCTTGATGCCGATGTTCCCATATTTGGTATGTGCCTCAGTGAATCCGTAATCGATATCCGCGCGGATTGTCTGCAGCGGGACGCGCCCATCCATCATGCTGATCGAACGCGCAATCTCCGCTCCGCCAAGGCGCCCGCTGACCTTGATCTTCACCCCTTCAGCACCAGCACCCATCACTCGGCGCATGACTTCCTTCATCGCGCGAGCAGGAGCAATACGCCCCTCTATCTGCATCGCCACGTCTTGGGCAACCAGGGTCGCTTCCAGGTCGGGACGCTCAATCTCTTGAATGGCCACCTTCACCGTTCTATGCGTGAGCTTCTCCAGCTCACCCTGAAGCACCTGAATCTCGCTTCCCCCGCGTCCGATAACAATCCCTGGTCGGGCAGAGCGAATTATGATCGAAACACGGTCCTCTTTGGATCGTTCGATGTTCACTTCCGCGACCGCCGCGCGTCGGTAACGCTTAGTAATGAGCTGCCGAATCTTATAGTCCTCGGTGATGTACTCAGGCGCCATCTTGGGGTTATACCAGTTGGAGACCCACTTGCGCGTAACTCCGATCCTAAAGCCTACTGGGTGGACTTTCTGTCCCATCACTCACCCCTCTTGTCGCCTACAACGATCGTCACGTGACTCGTCGGCCGGCGCACAATATCGGCCCGTCCCATTGCCCGCGGTCGCAGCCGCCGCAGCGATGGGCCCATATCAACTGTAGCCCGAACGACAAATAGCTCGTCTACATCAACGTTAAAATTGTTCTCCGCGTTGGCTATCGCTGACTCCAAGGTCTTGCGAATCAGCCGCGCCGCCTTCTTGTTGGAAAGCATGATCGTCCGCAACGCATCATTGACGTTCTTCCCGCGAATGATATCGGCAACCAAGCGTGCCTTGCGTGGAGACATACGCAACCCTCTAGTTACTGCCCGTGCTTCCATCGTCTCCCCCTAGGTCAGGCCCGGTGCCCGCTTCTTTTTCATGCCCCCGTGCGAACGGAACGTCCGCGTCGGGGCAAACTCTCCCAATTTATGACCGACCATGTTCTCTACGACGTAGACCGGTACATGAACCTTCCCATTGTGAACCTTGATCGTCAACCCAACCATCTCGGGAGTGACCATCGAAGATCGCGACCAGGTCTTGATCTCTGATACCTCCCCACGCTTCGCCCGCTCCACCTTTCGCTGCAAGCTTTCGAGCACGAAGGGACCCTTCTTTGTGGACCTCGGCATGTCTATCGCCTCCCCTTACCGGCTCGGCGCACAATGAGAGCACTAGACTTCTTTCTCTTGTTACGTGTGCGTCCGCCCTTGGCCAGCTTCCCCGTTGGGGAGACCTGAGGACGTCCCACACGAGCGCGCCCCTCTCCTCCGCCATGTGGATGATCAACCGGGTTCATGGCAACGCCACGCACATGCGGCTTGCGCCCAAGATGACGAACCCGCCCGGCCTTCCCGTGTTTAATATTCTTGTGATCAGGATTTCCTACTTCACCTATCGTGGCTCGGCATTCCACATTGAAGATCCGCACCTCTCCCGATGGCATTCGGACATGGGCACGATTACCTTCCTTACCGATTAGCTTCGCTGAAGTGCCTGCAGAGCGCGCAATCTTCCCTCCACGCCCGGGGGCAAGTTCCAAATTGTGGATGATTGCTCCGAGGGGAACTCTGCGCAATGGGAGCGCATTCCCAACGCGAATCTCCGCCTTATCTCCGGACTCAACCATCGATCCAATTTCCAGGGACACAGGAGCCAGAATATAGCGCTTCTCTCCGTCAACATAGTTGAGCAGCGTGATCCACGCCGATCTGTTGGGATCATACTCACGCGTCACTACTCGCGCTTGGATGCCATCCTTATCGTTGCGTGCAAAATCGATGACACGATATCGCCGCTTGTGGCCGCCCCCGCGGAAACGCGATGTGATCCTTCCCTGAGAATTGCGGCCACCATTCTTGCGGATCGGTCGCAGCAGGCTCTTCTCGGGTGCCACAGCAGTGAGACCAGAGAAGTCCGGTAGATCGGCATGACGTCGCCCGGGTGATGTTGGATTGAATCTCTTAAGAGCCATGCTTTCTTATCCTCCCATCACATTGATTCGGTCGCCAGGGGCCAACCGAACGATCGCCTTGTGCCAGCGGGAAGTTCGCCCGTGCAGCTGGTTCAGCCGCTCTCGACGGGGCTTCCCTTTCATATTCGCTGTCCACACCTTCTCCACCTTCACCTTGAACAGATCCTCAACTGCCTTCTTGATCTGCACCTTGTTCGCACCAAGTGCCACGCGGAAGGAGTATTTCCTCTCCTCCATCCTAGCCCAAGACTCCTCGGTCAGGATCGGCTCGAAGATGATATCTTCTGAATGCAAAAGCTTCGCCATGGCTACAATCTCTCCTTAAGTTCGTTCAATGCCTCCGCCGTCAGCACCAAGCCATCGTGGCGCAGGATGTCATACACGTTCAATCCTGCACTGGCCAAGCACTTTACTCTCGGGAGGTTGGAGAAGGACTTCTTGACTGCCTGATTGTACTCCCCCTTCCCCACCACTACCAGCGTCGAGGAATTCATCGCCAGCTTCTCGAGAAGCGTCGCTGCTCGTTTCGTCTTCGGCTCATCGAACGTAATCCCATCGATGATGGCGATATTCCCGCCGGCAGCACGGTCAGACATAGCCGAAATAAGAGCGCCTCGCAGCATCTTCTTCGTAAGCTTGATATGGTAGGTCTTGGGCTTAGGCCCAAAGACCGTCCCTCCACCTGTCCACAGCGGTGAACGCCTGGAACCAGCACGCGCGCGGCCCGTTCCCTTTTGACGCCATGGCTTTGCGCCACCACCACTAACCTCTCCGCGCGTCTTGGTGGAGCTGTTCCCCTGACGGCGGTTCAGAAGCTGCATGCGCACTGTCCGGTAGAGCAGGTCACCGTTAACCTTTGCCCCAAACAAGGCTTCATCGAGCTCGACCATCTGGGGCTCGCCTGCACCATCCACGTTGTATCGCCTAACTTCAACCATTGCTCTTCCTCAACTGAAGTATTGTCCCGCGCGATCCAGGAGTCGACCCTTTGACAACTACCAAGTTCTTCTCCACATCTACTCGCACCACTTGGAGTGACTTGATCGTCACGCGTTGATTTCCGGTCTGTCCAGGAAGCTTCTTGCCCTTAACGACACGCCCCGGATTTACGCAGTTACCGACCGATCCAGGGCGACGATGGAAGTGCGAACCGTGTGACTTTGGCCCACCAGCGAAATTCCAGCGCTTGACAACACCCTGGAAGCCAAGGCCGCGCGACGCTCCGATCACGTCAATTTTATCTCCCTCAGCGAAGATCCCCACATCCAAACGATCACCGACGCTATACTGTGTCGGGTCATCGACACGCGCCTCGAACAGATGGCGGTGCGTGGAGACACCGGCCTTGCTGAAGTGCCCGCGCAGAGGTTTTGTTACCTTCCGCTCAGGAACCTCATCGTAACCGAGCTGGAGAGCATTGTACCCATCGGATTCCACGGTCTTTACCTGGATTACCGTGCACGGCTGTGCCTCGATCACCGTCGTCCCAACAGCACAGCCATCCATGAACAACTGCGTCATACCTATCTTTCGCGCTAGAATTCCCAGAGCCATCCGCCTACAACCTCCGCTTATCTTAGAGCTTTATCTCGATATCGATCCCGGTG
>JAGGXO010000079.1 GCA_021163015.1 Candidatus Bipolaricaulota bacterium | reverse complement strand
CGGAGCAACCGTGAAGAACAAATCCCGGGTTTGAAGGGATGAGGTGACAAGATGATAATTGGGTTCATTCTGGGGGTGGTTGGCGTGATTCTTGGTGTTGTGGGTTCGGCCTTCGGGCTGTTGTTCAGTCTTGTGGGAAGCGCTATCACCGCAGTCTTCATTGTGATGCTTATTATTGGTGCGATATTCTTCTCCCCCATCTTCCCGTGGCTGGCACTCGGCCTCACGGCCGTCTGCATGATCCGAGGGCTGCAATGGCTGAAGCGCGAGGTTCGGGACTAGAAAAGCAGTACAAACTGGGGATTGAGCCGCTCGGCTCATTGGCCACACTAACAGCCGAAAGGACCTAAATGCCGGAAGAGAAACGTCATTGGAAGACCCCGTTTTTCACTATTTGGACAGGACAGCAGTTCTCTCTCATAGGTAGTCAGCTTGTACAGTTCGCCCTTGTGTGGTGGCTGACCAAGACAACCGGATCGGCGACCGTCCTTGCGACCGCTACTTTGGTGGCGATCATCCCTCAAGTGGTGATCGGCCCTTTTGCCGGGCCGCTGATCGATCGCTTCAGTCGCCGTACCGTGATGATCATTGCCGATGGCGGGATTGCCCTTGCCTCAGCCGCGCTCGCATATCTGTTCTTCGTTGGTGTCGCGCAGGTTTGGCACATCTACCTCATTATGATAATCCGCGCCATTGGAGGCGGCTTTCATTGGCCTGCGATGATCGCATCGACCACGCTCATGGTCCCGGACAAACACCTCACCCGAGTAGCCGGACTCAATCAGACGATGCAGGGAGCAACAAACATCGTCGCTCCGCCATTGGGGGCGATTCTCCTTTCCCTCCTTCCTATGTATGGGATCCTTGGCATCGACGTATTCACGGCGACAATCGCGATTGTCCCGCTCTTCTTCGTCCACATTCCACAGCCGGCGATCGCTGAAGAAGAGGAAGAAATGCCGTACTTCAAGCAGATCCGCGCCGGGTTCCACTACGTTTGGCGCTGGAAGGGGCTTCTGTTGGTGATTGGGATGGCGATGGTCATCAACTTCGCGGTGCAACCGGCGTTCTCACTCCTTCCGCTACTTGTCAACAAACACTTCTCGGCGGGAGCACTACAACTTGGTTGGTTGGAGGCAGCTTTCGGTATCGGCGTCGTCCTCGGAGGGCTTGCACTCAGCGTGTGGGGTGGGTTTCGCCGCCGTGTGCTCACGTCGCTCCTCGGGATCGTAGGGATGGGAATAGGGATAGTTATTGTTGGGCTCCTTCCGTCGAGCGCTCTTCTCATCGCCCTTGGGCCAATGTTTCTTGTAGGGATCATGAACCCACTTGCCAACGGACCGCTGCAGGCGCTGATACAGTCGACCGTCTCCCCCGAGATGCAGGGGAGGGTGTTCACGCTGCTAGGAAGCCTGGTGACGGCGATGTCACCGCTCAGCCTGGCTATGGCCGGGCCAATAGCTGATTGGCTTGGAATCCAGTTCTGGTACGTCACTGGCGGGGCAATAATGATCGCCATCGGGCTGATCGCGTTTGCCGTCCCGGCGGTGATACACATCGAGGATGAGCACGCAACGCTCATGGAAGAGACATGCCCTCCAAGTGCGTCTAGCGAATGATTGCTGGTGATAGAATAAGTGGGGTCATCTCTTGGCAATATCCAGAGGGCTATAGACACGAAGGCCCTCCACCGGAGTGAAATCATAATCGGCAGTGGCGATATCCACGATTCCTTCCGCCTCCATCACAGCCGCTGTCAGGGAGTCGTTGACCAAAAGACCGTCCTGTTGTCGATAGGGATGACTGACTTTCAGAGAATCTGACGTCAGATGTACCACTTCGATGCCCATTTCCGGGATCGCCTCGGTCTGGGTCTGATAATCGGCGAGCTGCTTCACCACATTGGGCTTCTTCCGAAGCTTCTTCGCTACGTTCCCCGGTGTAACCAGCTTCTTGGTCACAGCCTCGATCATCATCAGCCGATGCAGGACTTCCAAAATGATATGCACTGCAGTTACGCCCCAAAGCTCGCCTCGTTCGCAACGCTCCAGAAAAGATGAGCATTCCTGCGAGAGGCCGGTGAAGTGGTAGATGAAGATGTTGGCGTCGATGAAGACTGTCTGCCCGGCGGGTAACTCCAGAAGTGGGAGTGCCTTCTCTTCAGGCGGCATAGAACTCTTCTTCCTCCAGGACAGCTTGGACAACCTGAGGCGATGCCCTCAATGTACCTTTAGTCTTTCTCACCACCCGCCCTTGCTTTCGCTTGAGATACTGGCGTAGGGCATCCTCAATGAGCCAGGAAAGCTTCTTATCCTCCTTGGCCGCCAGGACCTTGAGCTCGGTGATAACGTCCTCATCCAGCGCAGTACCGAGTTTCTTCTTCATGGCGATTTACCTCCAGCGAATCTTACCTTGCAGCTATGGAAGAAATCAAGACGATGTTCTAGCTTTCTTCGTTCTCAGAAGATCGGGTCAGGAATACGTTGGCTCACGAAATGTGAGCTGTGGTCATTCTTGACCCTTACCCCGTTAATCCGTAATCCCGCTTCCCCTCACCGATTGACTGCGTGGATCGCCCGCCCCAGGGCTGCCTCCGCTGCTTCCTTCAATCCCTCGGGCAGGGTTGGGTGGGCATGCACGCTATCGGCGATTGCCTCCAACGAAAGGCCATTCTGCACTGCAATGGCTGCCTCAGCGATGAGTGATGAGGCGTCCGCTCCGATGATCTGCGCTCCAATGAGGCGATGCGAAGCCGCCTCGGCAACCACTTGGAAGAAGCCTTCCGGCTCGTTCATGCCGAGAGCCTTGCCTAATGCAGCATACGGGAAACGTCCGACGATAACGTCAAGGCCTTCTTCTTTCGCCTTCTTCTCGGACAGGCCGACCGAGGCGATCTCAGGATCGGTGAAAATTGCCTGCGGGATTGTCTCATAGTCGAGACGCGAATCCTCACCGATAAGCAAGGCGGCAAGGTGTACTGCATCGGCAGATGCCTTATGCGCGAGCATCGGCCCAAGGACGAGGTCGCCGATCGCGTACACGCCAGGAGCGCTCGTCTGCAGCTTCTCATCGACCGGGACGAACCCGCGTCGGTCTGGCTCGATCCCCACGGTCTCCAGACCGATACCCATTGAATTTGGTCGACGTCCAACAGCAAGGAGGATTCTATCCGCCGCAACGGCGTCGCCGTCCGCGATCTGCACCACTGGCCCTTCCGAGGTCTCCTCGATCGACTTGGCAGCAGTATTCACTCGAACGGTGATCCCTTGTGCCTTGAGCGCTCGCTTCAGGGTGGCTATAGTGCGGCAATCGATGTCTATCCCTGGAAGAATCTCCGGCATCATCTCGAGGATCGTCACTGCGCTTCCGAGGCGATTGTAGATCGTCGCGATCTCCAGACCGATCACCCCGCCGCCGATCACTACCAGCTTCTCCGGCACCTCGGACAGTTCCAGGGCGTCGTCGGACGACCAGATGCGCGGGTGGTCGAAGCCAAAGCCGGGGATCTCGATCGGGGACGATCCCGTGGCAATCACGATTCGCTCGGCTTCAACCGTCTCGCCCGTGGAGAGATCAATCTTCCCCTCACCAGTGATGGTGGCGCGCGCAGAGATGACCGTCACCTTGTTTGCCTTAAGCAGGCTGGCGACTCCGTTCACTAAGCGTGAAACGACCCCGTTCTTCCACTCGGCGAGCACAGGCAAGTCGACGCTTG
>JAGGXO010000187.1 GCA_021163015.1 Candidatus Bipolaricaulota bacterium | reverse complement strand
GTTCTGCTCGATGCCACGGTCTCGGGTGGAGCATCTCCGTACACCTACAGGTGGACGAACTCCTGCGGAACGCTGGTTGGAACTACGGAGGACATCACTGTCTCTCTGCCGAGCGTCTACACTCTCACAGTAGCCAGTGCAGACAGTTGCGTCGGCTCAGACAGCATCGAGGTAACACTAGAGGAATAAGCGTGAATATACCTGACATAAAAAGGATGGCACGCTCAGGGGCCACTCTGGATTCTAAGCGTGCCGTCTCTCTTGCTCTTAAATCACGTCAGTTTTCGCGCTTCTTGCCTATATGCGATCCATTTTCACCGCGTTCTACTCATCTGGAACGATCTCGAATGCTGCAAAGACGTTACGTTGGTACTTCGGATTGAAGTTGTTGTCCGAGGCGATGATTAGCGTGTAGTGTCCGTTTGGAAGCTGCGGCCCTAGGCTTATCGCCTCCATGTTGTCTGGATCGAAGTTGACCTGTGTGAGGTCCTTGTTATCAGAGATGATGAGAAGTGGCGTTTTCTCCAGTATTGATACGGTTTGCGGACTGCTGGGGTTGGCTAAGGCATCGATGCCCACCACATTCGATGCATCATCGAATCTAACGCCGAACAGCCCGATCTGGTTCCCCGCACCGCTCACGTACGATCGCTCCATGACGATCAGGTCAAACTGCGATGTGATGTGTCCAACGTAGACCATCCCGGGGACCCCGTTGTCGCCGGACTTGCCTTCCGGCGGAGCGGCGAACATCGGCTCGGTGATGTACACGTATTCAGCCTTTTCTACGGGAGTATTGTTACTAATGTCATATTCGATCAACCGGACAGGCGTGCCCGCCGCCGGTGTTGCGACATCTCCGTCCTGCACCAACGCTTCCTCGTTCATCACATACAACGTGGCATAGTCTGGAGTGAAGGTGCTTGCCTCAAACGAGAGATTCGTTCTCGTCCCGCGCACTTGAGTGTCTCCCTCAGAGGCGGGGATGAACTTTCCAGGAACTGGGATCTCGCTCAGGAATGTCCCATCGTGTGAGAACTGCCGGATCCACGGATTGTTGTTCTGATCTCTCTCCGAGCAGACGACAAAGCCTGCTGGATCCCAGAGGACGTCCTCAGCATCGATGCTGCCTGAGGTGTAAGAACCACCATCCGGTGTTTGCAGGTGCACCAAGCCAGCAACGTCCACCCCATGGATTCCGCTTGCATCGAGATCGATATTGAGCTTGTATAGAAGCCCCGGTGGATCTACATTAGCTCCCTTGTCATCGCAAACAGCATAGAAGCTGCCATCGGGAGCGAGCGTCAGCCCTGAGATTCCTCCAACAGTGATCCCATCGAACGTCCAGCCGTCGCGCGGCGGATCGAAGCTTCCCAGGTAATTGAGCTGTATAGAGAAAGCAGCGACTCCAGCCATTAGACAGATTGACAAAACTAGCGTCAATAGTCGTCGTACCATTTCGCCTCCTTTGATTGCTGTTGTTGCATCCTCGCCCTCTTGCATCTTCGTGCTCTTCTTGCTCTTCTTGCATCACCTCCTTTCAAGCATTATAGGCATTCTGCCCGTGTTGACCAAGTACTGCGGTGGTACTTCAACGGACCGTTGATTTACGAGTCAGGGGTTGCTTCACCGCGAAGAACACGAAGAACGCGAAGGAGTGGCAGGGCAAGCAGTTGATGCCAATTCCACGCATGTTGTGACTAAGAGTTGCCAAGAATCTTGCCATTCCTGCTCCGATTCTGCGTATCGTCGAGACAAGATTGTTCGCGGTGGATTTGCCTTGCTGTGCGCATTGCCGGAATTGCTGACGGAGTAGACACCGGCTCGAAACGGTAACGGGCAGCGAATGAAAGCAAGGATTGGTTGGGAGAGGAGGATTCGAACCCCCACTAACAGGGCCAGGGCCTGTCGTCCTACCATTAAACGATCTCCCAGTTGGTAACAAGATGTTAATGAAATCAGGCATACCTGTCAAGACGATCGGTTGCACCGTCGATTGCTGTGGCGATACAATCCTTGCATGATGATCTCACACCGTAGGCCGATTGTGGCTGGCATGTTCTACGCTGGGAACGCCGACGACCTGTCGCATGAATTAGTGCTGTTGTCTGGCTCGCCGCGAGCTCCTGTGACGCTTGATTCATCGATGGGCTTGATCGTCCCGCACGCGGGCTACGTGTACTCTGGAGCGATAGCAGGTGAAGGTTACGCACAGGTTGCCTCACGCGGAAGACCTGAATGGGTGATCATCCTCGGATCGAATCACACGGGCATGGGATCTCCAATTTCGATCGCCACTGAGGGCGAGTGGGAGACGCCGCTTGGCACTTCCAAGATTGCGACCGCGATCGCTCGGAAGCTAGTTGCAGGCGGTGCGAGAGTCGCGCCGGAAGCGTTTGCGCGCGAACACTCGATCGAGGTGCAGCTCCCGTTCTTGCAGCATCTGTTCGGATTAGATGTTCCGTTTGTGCCAATCTGCGTGATGCTCCCGCCAATCGCTGATGTTGCCGCTCTTGGTGAGTCGATCGCCGATGTTGCCAAGGGAAACTCCGGCCTCGTCATCGCCAGCAGCGATTTTACTCACTATCAGCCCAATGAGGTTGCCCGCCAGATCGATCTTGAAGCGATCGAACTTATTCTTGCTCTGGACGTTGAAGGGTTCTATCATAAGCTAATAGCTGAAAGGTTGACAATCTGTGGTGGGGCTGCGATTGCTGCCGTGATGAGCTGTGCGCGTGCTCTTGGTTGGAAGGCACGCCTCATTTCGTACGCTACCTCGGGCGATGTAACCGGGGATCGATCTGCGGTTGTTGGGTATGCTGCTATCTCGTTCATTGGAGGAAAGGATGATAAGTAGTATGACTGGTTTCGGCATGGGAACGGCGAAGGGCTCCGGTTGGAGTGCGGAGGTGACACTGCGTACGCTGAACAACCGTTTCCTCTCCGTTCGCGTGCGTGCCCTCCATGATCGCCCGCAGGTTCAGGTGCAGGTGGAAGAGGCAATCAAAAGGGCGTTCAAACGAGGAGAGGTCGGAGTGTCGGTCTTGCTTGACCGTGACGCGGCAGCAGCGGAGCAGGAAGTGTTCTCCTTGGAGATGATAGAGAGATACCTGGACGGATTGCGTCAGGTGGTTGAGCAATTCTCTCTTCCCGAGCAGCCGACCCTCTCCGACCTGATCGCAGTGGGTGCGCTGCAGCAGGCAAGCGGTGAGGAGGACGATCCTGGACCGATCATCGATGAGGCTCTTCAGGAGGCAATCGTGGCGACAAGAGCTGCGCGGGCCAAGGAAGGAGAGCATCTCGCAGGAGAGATCGAAGGGATTCTGAAAAGGATACTGTCTCTTACAGCCCAGGTCGAGGAGCGACTGCCAGAGGTGCAGCATGAGCTGCGAACCCGCATGCAGGAGAAGATAGCATCGCTGGCAGTGGATGTCGACCCGGCACGCATGGAGATGGAGATCGCCCTCGTGGTAGAGCGCTACGATGTTCAGGAGGAGATCGCTCGCCTGCAGGGGCACATCAGCCGTGCGAGATCGCTCCTCACGTCGAGTGAACCAGTTGGGAAGGAGCTAGATTTCCTCAGCCAGGAGATGCTGCGCGAGGTCAATACGCTTGGCTCGAAGTCGCGCGACTTGGCGATCAACGGCCTTGTGATAGACATGAAGCTTGCCGTCAACGCATTCAAGGAACAAGTACAGAATGTCGAGTGAGGCGATCATCGAGCACCGGCGCGGGGTGGGTGGCGGTCTAGCGTTTGTCGTCTGCGGACCATCCGGTGCGGGAAAGAACTCGGTAATTGAGCGGGTGATGGAGGTTATCCCTGGATTCTCTTACTCGGTATCGTTTACAACCCGCCCACGCCGAAGCGATGAGGTTGATGGCCGCGACTACCACTTCATAACAGACAAGCAGTTCACGGAACTTGTGGAGAACGATGAGGTGGTCGAGCACGTCACATATCTTGGACATAAATATGGGACTTCACGTGCGCAGATCAAGGAAGTATTCGCGGAGGGGAAGGACGTTATCCTGAACATCGATGTCAACGGGGCGAAGAAACTGATGGATCGTGGGCTGAACGATTTCTCCATCGTCTATGTCTTCCTTACGCCATCATCACTTGAGATCCTTGGTACGCGCCTGCGTGAGCGAGGGACGGAGACTGAGAAGCAGATGCAAGCACGCCTTGCGGTTGCAGCGAAGGAGATGAAGTCGATGCCCCTCTTTGAGTATCTTGTCATAAACGACGATCTCGATACCGCAGTGGATGAGCTGCGGGCGATTGTAGTTGCCGAGCGCTGTCGCATCATTGCCGCAAATGATTAGAGTTGGGGTTGATATTGTCGATGTGGAGCGGATAAGGCGCTTGTATGAGCGTCATGGACGGCATTTCGTAGAGCGTGTGTTCACAGAAATTGAGGCCGAGTACTCGTTTCGCACGCGTGGCGACAGAGTCTACGAACGTCTGGCAGCACGATTCGCGGCGAAAGAGGCCGTAATAAAGGCACTTGGTTATTCTGTCCCATTTCGCTCGATCGAGGTGAAGAATTCTTCGTCTGGTAAGCCGGTTGTTACTTGTGAGCTTGCCGGTGGAAAGATTGAGGCCAGCCTGTCGCACACCGACAGACTGGCCATCGCTTATGTGTTACTTGAAGGCGAGTAACTACTTACGTGCCACGCCGCCTTTCGCCGTTACCTTGAGGTTCTTCTCCACAAGACTCTTCAGCTCCTTGCCAGGCTTGAACAGGGGTACAACCTTAGCAGCAACCTGGATCGGTTTCTTGGTCTGGGGATTGATGCGGCTGCTTGCGCGGCGCGCTCGCACGCCGAACTTGCCGAATCCCACAAGCTTGACCTCTTCCCCATGCTGCAGGGAGTCTGAAACAAGATCGAGGACGGAGTCGAGAAGCTGCCGTGCCTCTTTCTTTGTCAAGTTAGCTGAATCGGACAAGCGATCGATGAATTCGCCTTTGTTCATTATGTAATCCTCCTCGAAGTTTTGTCTATTCCTTTGTGGTTTCGTCGTCCTCAAGATTGGCGTTGCTCAGCAGGTCCCGCATGCTCAGACTCTCGTGGCCGCCACCATCAAGAAATGCGCTATCTATCCGTTCCTTGGGTCGCTTTCTCGATCGAGGCTTGCGTGGCTCGCGGGCAACTGGGACCTCCGGTGGCCCAAACAGGTTGCGCATTGTCAGGCGCACTTGTTTCTTGTCTTCGTTGATCCCGATGATCTTTGCCTGTATCTTGTCTCCCACGGTGAGAACATCTTTCGGGGTCGCGATTCGCTCATCGCTGATCTCTGAGACGTGAATCAATCCATCGACATCGTCTGTGATCTTCATGAATGCCCCGAAGTCCTTAATCTCCGTGATTTCTCCCTCGATCACTTGGTCCAGAGAGTAGTTCTCGACGAATTTCCGCCAAGGATTCGCTTTTAGTTCGCGTATACTCAAGCTGATGCGACGCTCCTGCGGATCGACGCTCAGAACCTTCACTTCTACGGATTCGCCCTGTTTAAGGACATCGCGTGGATGCGCGACGTGTCCCCAATCGAGTTCGGAAACGTGGACCAAACCCTCGACGCCGTCTTCAAGTTTAACGAAGGCACCGAAGTCCGTAATCTTGGTGACAGTACCAACTACCCGCTGTCCGACCGGGTACTTCGCTTCACCATCTTCCCATGGATCGCGCTGCGTGCGGCGAAGTGATAAGCTGATTCGGTGCGTCTCTTCATCGCAACTGAGCACGACAACCTCGACCTCGTCGCCCTCATGTACAACGTCCTTGGGGTTTTCAGGATATCCCCACGATAGCTCAGAGATGTGCACCAGTCCCTCGATGTCCTGTTCGAGTTCTACAAATGCACCGAAGTCGGTGACGCTAACAACAGTTCCCTTGACCCTAGCTCCTGCGGGATAACGCTCGCTAATCCCTTCCCACGGATCGGGGCGAAGGCGCTTGATCGACAACGAGACCTTGCCCTTCTCCTTGTCGAAGTCGATGACCTTCACGGTAACCTTGTCCTTCGGTTTGTACTGACTGGGGGGAACAGGGAGATCCTTCCACGCAATCTCCGAACGATGTACGAGCCCTTCGAAGCCACCGATATCAACGAACAGGCCGAAGTCGACGACACTGCGGATTGTACCCTCTATTACTTGGCCCTTCTCAAGGTTCTCGAAGAGAGTCATGCGCTTCTTCTTCTCTTCATCCTTCAGGTACTGCTTGTGAGAAACGACGAGATTCTTGTCGCGGCGAGACAGTTCGAGAATCTTGAATTGGACACGCATTCCCTTCAACTCATCGATTGCGCTTGGCAGATCGCTTCCAAGGTGCGATCCTGGGAGGAATGCGCGGATGCCGTCGAGATTGACGTGGTAACCGGCGTTTTTGACCTCATTTGTGATCTCACCCTCGATAATCTCTCCGGCGCGGTATGCCTCTTCAAGAGAATCTATGCGCTTCTCGTATTCGGCCTGCTTCTCCGAGGCGTAGACTGTCCCCTTTTCCTCATCAATATAGGTGACGAGTACTTCGATCTCTTCCCCTTCCTCGACCTTCCCCTCTTCGCGGAAGGGGGAGAGCTCTCCTACCG
>JAGGXO010000088.1 GCA_021163015.1 Candidatus Bipolaricaulota bacterium | reverse complement strand
GGCCTATGGGGTGACAATTAAGAATGGCACGTCGCAGATACTTGCCTTGAATCTGAATTAGGGGAGATATGAATCGGATGGACGGACTTACGATCGCCGAAATCCCGATCACTGATCTGTTAGAGGAGACGTGGGAAGGAATTCTGCAACGATTGACCGTGGACATGGATCCGTGGGATATCGACATTGTCGAGCTGGCGCACCGCTACCGTGACTACGTGGACGCGTTGCGCGAGCTTCACTTCGAGATATCGGGGCGGATGGTACTCACTTGCTCCATCCTCCTGCGTATGCAGTCCGACGATCTCCTCGCCTCGGCGCGTCCAACAGACAGGAGTGAGCTCATCGATGAACTAGAGGGAGCGATCGAAGAGGAGGCGGCGCAATGGGAGGCGCCCGAGGAACCGGAGGAATTTGCCCTTCCGCTATTTCGACGCCCTCGCCGCCAGGTGACGATCTTCGACCTCAGGCGGGCATTCACCGCGGCGATGAAGGTCAGCTTCCGCCGGGGCAAGCGGCATGCGCAGCGTGTCGAAGAGGAGGAAGACGATTTATTCGATGATTTCGAGCTGGGAGGGCCGGACTTCGGCCAGAGGCTCCATTCCCTGTTCACCAAGATCAAGAATCTCCTGAGAGGCCATCGTGTGATCAGCTTCTTCCGTCTTCTAGAGCGCGGGGATAAGGACGAGCGTGTCAGCTACTTCTTTGAGGTTCTGCATTTGGCGGCGCAGGGAGAGATTGCATGCCAACAAGAGGAGTTCCTTGGAGACATCACGATCATGCTGCCACAGGAGGCATTGCCTCGTGAGGCATTGCCTCAAGAGTGACAAGGAGATTGAGTGATTGAGAGATTCAATGATTGAGTGATTCAACAATCATCCGATCATTCAATTGCTGAATTCCTCAATTTGTGCTATGGGAGAGGCGATGTACGATCGGCAAGAGAGTGATTTGGAGCACGATCAGGCCCTTGTTGAAGCAGCCCTATTCCTCTCGCCCGAGCCTCTAACGCGGCATAAGCTGGCGCGGATCATCGGCGGAGCGTCGCTGGCCTATGTGGAACGCATCTTAGCGCAGATCGAGGACGAATTCCGCCTCGACGCGCATGGAATCGAGCTACACGTAGAGGATGGCAAGTCGATGTTCCAGGTGAAGCGAGCGTACATCGATGCTGTGGCGCACCTTGCTCCGCATCAGGACATCTCTCGTCCGGTGCTGCGTAGTTTGGCGATGATCGCCTACAACCACCCTTTAACCCAAGCCGATCTGGTGAAGGCGCGGGGGAACAAGGCGTACAAGCACGTGCAGGAGCTCCTTGAACGCGGTCTCATACGCGCCGAGGAGCAGGGGCGCACGCTGCTCCTCTACGTAACTGATGAATTCCTGCGCTACTTCGGCCTGTCAAGCGTGGAAGAATTCCGCTTCCACGTGGGAGATTTGCCCGAGGAGCCACAACAGGATACACAGGAGCAAGAAGTAACCGAAGATACTGAAGATAGAGGGGAAGAAGCTTCACAGGAGGTGGATGATGGATAGATGGGAGTGCACGGTGTGTGGATACATCTACGATCCGGCGGACGGTGACCCAACGACAGGGGTTGCCCCGGGAACGGCGTTTGAAGACCTCCCCGATGGCTGGACCTGCCCCGACTGTGGGGCGGAGAAGGAGCTATTCGAGCAGATCTGACGATGGGCTATTGTTATGGCCGCATCGCGACATTAGGGACATCTTCAAGCAGGCTTGAGAGTGAGCCACTAGCTATCCTGCACTTGAACAACGAAGTGAGTACGCCTTAGCTCATCGTCGGCTATGTCACCAGACTAGAAACGATCGGCTGATTGAGTGATTGAATCATCACTGGTAATCAGGCAGTAATGTCAGTTTGTGCCTGAGAAAACGTTGAGCGGTGTATCTACAAGGACCGTTCGATCTCATTTGACAGTCACAACCTTGCAGTGCTACTATCTAAACGTACGGTTCGTTAGATAGGAGGTAGTCGCCTATGGAAGAAGCTCTCAAAGAGAAGAATGCGGAGCTGGTAAGTCTGGAGCATTTGGCGCATCTTCTGATGAGTCTTGGCCCCGCTGAGATGGAAACACTGGAACTACTACTCGATAGTAAAGCAAGCGGAATCCTCAAGACGTCTTTGAAGGAACTTGACCAAGGGAAGGGCATTGCTCTTGCACAGTGGTAAACAATATCACCTCGTAATGGCTCCTGCAGCACACCGCTACTTCAAGAAGTTTGATATGCGCTTGCAGGAGAAAGTGAAGACAGAGGCGATGAAACTAGCGGAAGAGCCCTACAGATGTGAACGTCTGAAAGGTCCTCTCAAGGCTTTGTACTCTTACAAGTTTTCCTTCAAAGGGACAACGTATCGTATGGCTTACAGGGTGATTGAGGACGAGGCCCTCGTTGAGATAGTGTTGGTGCGCCCACGAGAGAACTTCTACGAGCTACTTGAACGGATCATCCGCAAGTAATTGTCGGCCGTTTGTGCAGGTATCACTTGATTCCTTGATCCCGCGAATCATAGTTTTGTCGCGAGATTCCCCTAGCGCTTTTCTCACCCGATAATCGCACTTCAGTGTCCACATGAGTCGTCCCAAGTCCCACAAGGGAACTCAGAGGCATGTATCAATTTCGCCTCCAAGAAGTCCATTGAGAGAGACACGTCAACAGCAAATCGACCCAGCAGGAGCACAAAGGCCTTGCTTCCAAGGAGCTCGTGGTCTTCTGGATCCGCTTCGGACTATCGCAACCCTACCAGCTCAGGCTCATCCCAATCCCAAAGTGATCCACGCCACCAGTACTAACCTCGACCTCTGTCTTGAAATAGATATCGGTGTTTACGGGCAGTGTCGCCTCGATGTGCGTCATCCCCCAGTCAAACAGTGAACCAGAGTTCGCTTTGAAGTAGGTGGCGGCCAGGAACGTGTAGCTTCCTCCACAGCAGCCATCACCGGTAACTTCAATCGAGAACATCTCCCAGTAGTCGGGGTAGAAGTCGTGGCCATACTTGAGAGCGTCGGCCTTGTCCTCAATGACACTTCCGTACTCT
>JAGGXO010000171.1 GCA_021163015.1 Candidatus Bipolaricaulota bacterium | reverse complement strand
GTAATGCAGAAGCTGATAGATCTGCGGGTTGCCGATGATGACAATCTTCATGTGAAACGGGACCGGCTCTGGCTTCAATCACTCGCTTGTGGCGTAGACGAGCATCTGTAACGGGTCCTCGATCCTGATCTCGCGCCGCTTGATCGCAATCTTCAACGCCTCCCACGAGAGGCCGACGCGGAACAGGTTATTGGCGTTCAGTACTAGGTAACCGCCGTTCGCGCGGTGAAGCGACCCGGGCTTGATCATACTGAAGTCGGTGATCGCAACGCCCATCTGCACGCGGCGTTCGATCGAGCCGAACAGGTTGGTATACGTGGCGTTTTGTTCAACTATGACCGGGGCACCTTCGGTCTTGGAATTATCGACCAACACGTTGACGTAGTAGCGTTTGAACGGATCGGTCTGGGGCATGGGAAACGGGAGCGGTCCCTTGGGAGCGGTGTCCTTCCCGCCGTCCTTGAACTGGCCTAGGTTCTCCACGATATCGTGCTTGGCGTCTTCAAGAAAGCCGACGACACGCTCCAGCGTTCCATAGCGCTCCTTGAGCTGATTGAAGCGCGGTTCGATGGTGAATAGGACAGCCTCTTTTGCCAGCTTCTTAATCTCTTCCTCGCGTTCCTCCTCGATGCGAGCCATGGCCTGCAGGTTCTCCTGGATGATCGTCTGGACCTTGCTTTGTTTCTCGCGTATCTCCGCCCGTTTCTCTTCCGAGAGTGCTGCGTATTCCTCCTGGCTCAACGGCTCTCCCTTTTCCTGCAGCGGGAGGGTGTTGATCCCGATCGGCGTGCGCTGAATGGCAAATCCAAGCTCGCGTGCCTTCTCCTCCATTGCGTCAGACAGGGCGGATCGCTTCTCGGTGAAGCGCTCGTTTATCCGCTTGCTACGCGCCTTGAACTCGTCAGACTCAAATACCTTGGGAATTTCTACCTTCAGGCGCGTTATGAGGTGCTGCATGTCGTCTCGCAGCTGCACCCCCATTCCTGCGGTCAGTTCTAAGTAGTGCGGGTTGTACGGGTTCTCGAAGTTGTGCACGTAACAGAGATCGGGCGGAGTGGGTTCGTCCTTGCTGGCGTGGCTGAGGAAGTACTCCACTGCGGACATCTTCCCAGTTCCTGTTCCGCCAGCGACATAGATGTTGTAGCGATTCTTGCGATCCTTTATCCCAAGACCGAGCCTCAGCGCTTCGATCGCCCTATCTTGGCCGATGATGCGGTCGAGCGGCTCCACCTCTGCCGTGGTCTCAAAGCCGAAACCCTTAGGGTCGCATGTGCGACGTAGTTGATCTGCATTTAATTCTTTGACCATTTAGTGTTCCTCCGGCTAGAATTCTAGCGCAGATGATGATGACAATACAACGTGAAAGACAGATATGGGTGGTGATTGTCGCAGCCATCCTTGCTGTGATCGGTTCAAGCATGGCCAGCGCGCAGACCACTATTCTTCCCTTGATCGGTACGATCGGAAGCTGCACGTACTGCGAGCACCTGCAGGATTCTATCGCTTCGGCGGATAGCTCGCTCGATATTCTCCTCTCCAATGCGGAGCTTGACGAGAAGAGCCTGTGGGATGCTATCGTCGCTGCGGCGGGCCGCGGTGTCAGTGTGCGCGTGCTACTCGATGAAAGCGATTGGGCGCCATCGATCACGGAGAAGAACCGGCCGACAATCGATTACCTGCGTTCATGTGGAATTTCTGCTCGCTTCGACGATCCATCGGTGACCACGCACGCCAAACTCGCCGTCCTCGATCGGCGTATCGTCATCCTCGGCTCGACTAATTGGAACGAGCACTCCTTCTATGACCAGGAGCAGGCGGATGTGTCGATCGATGATCCCGTGGTCGGTGAGGTTTTCGCCTCCTACTTTGACCGCCTGTGGGCGGGAACCCTCTTTCCCGGTGCGGTGAAGCTGGCCACAGATTCCATCTCAGCAGACGGGCAGCTGATTGTCCCGCTTCCAGAGACAGTGGACACTGAGAACTACCCTGCGGTTCTTCTCAAGCTCATCGCAGGAGCGCGCGAATCGATTCACGTGGTAATGTACCGCATTTCTCATTATCCGCAGTATCAGAAGAGCAACACAAACGACATCCTCGATGCGCTCATCTCCGCATCTTCGCGTGGTTTGGATGTTCGCGTGTTCATGGACGACTGTGCATTCTACGAATCCGAGAGAGAGGCAAACCTACAGGCTGCGCGATATCTATCGGATCACGGTGTAGAAGTGCGCATGGACGATCCCAAGATAACAACGCATGCCAAGCTCGTGCTCATCGACCAGAGGACAACGCTCCTTGGATCTACCAACTGGAATTACTACTCGCTATCCAAGAACAACGAGACAGACATCGCATTCATCGATGCTCCCAATGTGGCCGCTCCCTATGAAGCGTTCTTTCAGAAGCTCTGGCGCGGAGGGCGACTACCAGGAGGATGAGATGTCTAAGGGCTCTGCTCTCCATCTCCCTTGATTGTGTATCCACACTTCGTACACTTCCAGGTAATCTCGCCGTTTATCACATTAAACCTTACTGGGAGCATCGTACCGCCGCACTTCGGGCAGCGAAAGATCGATAGATCGGCGGGAACGGGTTGGTTCTCCGGTCCGGTCGCCACTAAGTTCACAGGCTGAGGCATGGACAGGTCTATCCCCCCGGTCGCGTTCTCCAGCCCGACACTTCCGGTCACGTTAACTGTTATCCCTGCCCTCTCAAGATGGATGATCGCGGCCAAGATCCCAACAAGAAGGACAATTACAGCAGCGGTTGCCGCGATAATGACGATCTGTCTCATCATTTCGTCTGTCCTGTGTTGCGCGAAACCTCGCTTGAAGGACGGTGTTCGTGCACACGACGCACGAGGAGCGTTCGCCCCTCCATCCCCACAACGCTGATCTCTTCACCGGGAGGGATCCTCCCCTCAAGTGAGCGCGCTCTCCAATATTCACCGTTTACGAAGACCGTTCCCTCAGGGTTGATGCTAATCTTGGCCGCTCCCTTCATTCCGATAAGGGATTTGGTTCCGATGGCCGGTGCCTTGCGCTGAATGAGGAGCGCCTTGGAGATGATGAACACGAACAGGGCAGTCGTCGTGCCTACGACGAGAACGATCGTCACCCAGGAAAGACCGATCGCCCGATCGTGTATGTTAAACAGGGCGAACGATCCGATGAGGAGCGAGGCCACCCCTCCCATTGTCAGTATTCCGTGCGTGGGGGTGAACGCATCCAGGATCATCAGCCCCGTACCGAAGAGGATAAGGAGCACACCCACGATGTTCACTGGAAGAACCTGGAGCCCAAGGAACGCCAGTACCAGACAGATGCCGCCCATGGCTAAGCCCAGTCCGACCCCCGGATGGAAGAACTCGTAGACCAGCCCGACGAGGCCCAGGATGAACAACACGTAGACGACGTTTGGATCGGTGAGGTACGACAGGAGCCGTTCCCGCAGTGTTGCTCGAATCTCCTTAACAGTGAGACCAGCCGTGTGCAGGGTGATGCCGCTTGGGAGCGTATATCCGTCGAGGCGTTGCAGCAAGTCTGGAACGTCATCGGCGAGGAGATCGATCACCCCCTGGTCGAGTGCTTCTGTTGCAGTGAGAGAGCTAGACTCGCGCACCGCTGCTTCCGCCCATTCAATGTTACGTCCGCGCTCCTGCGCTACCGACTTCGCGAACGCAACAGCGTCATTGGTGATCTTCTCGGTCATCGTCTCGTCAGTGCTCGTTCCCCCGGAAATGAGATCGACCGGATGTGCTGCGCCGATGTTCGTTCCCGGTGCCATTGCCGCAATATCTGCCGCTAGCGTGATCAAGACACCCGCTGAAGCGGCGCGTGCGCCGGCCGGCCCGACAAAGACAGCGATCGGCACGGTCGATGCCAGTTCCGCCATCACGATATCGCGCATCGACTCGCCCAATCCCCCGGGAGTGTTTAGCTCGATAATGAGAAGCGATGCCCCTTCATCCTCTGCCTGCGCTATGGCTCGAACGACGAAGTCCTTGCTCGCCGGGTTAATCGAACCATCGATGGCGAGATGGAACACCTCTCCTCCCTCGCCGAACGCGGCAAGCGAAGGGATCAGCAACACAACGATCGCGGCAGCAAATACCCAGCGCTTCATGATAAGATGACAATACTCCATTCCTATCGTCAAGTGCAAATCCCGGCGATCGGTCATCCCTTGTGGTATCATCAGCAGACCCCAACGATAACCCAAGTAAGAGAGGTAGACGAATGATTAAGGGTGTAATCTTTGATTTTGACGGTTTGATACTCGACACGGAGCTTCCAGTCTTTCGTGCCTGGCAAGAGATCTTCGCTTCGCATGGGCAGGAGCTGAGCCTTGATGACTGGGTCGATTACATCGGGCGCTCCCCGGATTCCTTTGATCCGTGTGACGACCTGGAGCGGCTGCTTGGACATCCGGTCGACCGCCAGGCGATCCGCACCGAGCATCGAAGGCGCGAGGCGAGTCTGATTGAGTCAGAGGGAGTTCTTCCCGGAGTTGTTGATCTTATCGCGCAGGCGCGCGAACTCAAACTACGATTGGGGATTGCTTCCAGCTCCGAACGGGCGTGGGTAATCGGACATCTGTCGCGTCTCGGCCTCGACAAGTACTTCGACACGATCCGTTGTTCCGACGATGTGGAGCACACAAAGCCGGCTGCGGATCTGTACTTGGGGGTCATTGCCGAATGGGCGATCGCCCCGCAGGAGGCGTTTGCCCTGGAGGATTCGCCTCACGGTGTCAGTGCGGCCAAGGCGGCGGGAATGTTCTGCATTGCCGTGCCAAACGAAATGACCAAGAACCTAACCTTTGATCATGCCGACCTCGTATTGCCATCACTGGAAGGGACGCACCTGGAGGATCTGCTGCGAAACCTTGGAGTTGACGGCCTGCGGCCGTGGTGATGACAGGTGGCGTCACTGTCTGTGCTTTTCCTAATATCTGAGGGAGTTGCTCTGTGACAACGCTTTCCGACGTCAAGGTGGTGCTGAAGAGGCACTGGGGGTACGATGATTTCCTGCCGTTGCAGGAGCGGGCCATCGAATCGGTGCTGAGCGGAAGGGATTCAATCGTCATCCTCCCAACGGGTGGGGGAAAATCGATCTGCTTTCAGGCACCTGCTGTTGCCCTCCCTGGAATGGCGATCGTCGTCTCTCCCTTAATCTCTCTGATGAAGGACCAGATCGATTCCCTTATTGAGTGTGGAATCCCTGCTGCTCGCATCGACAGCAGTCAATCCACGCGCGAACGTGACGCGATCGTCGAGAGGATCATCAAGCGTGAGCTGAAGCTTCTCTACATCTCCCCAGAGCGGTTTGCTTCCGATGGATTCATTCGCTTTCTGCAGGGTGTTGATATCTCGCTCATCGCCATCGATGAGGCCCACTGCGTCAGCATGTGGGGGCATGATTTCCGCCCCGAGTACAGGCGGTTGGGGCGGTTGAAGGAGTCGTTCCCCGGCGTTTCTGTGCACGCCTACACGGCAACGGCTACGGAGCACGTTCGCCGCGATATCGCCCTTCAGCTACACTTGAAGGACCCCGAAATGCTGATCGGATCGTTCGACCGCCCAAACCTAATCTATCGAGTGCAGCGGCGCTCCAACACGCTGCGGCAGGTTCGCGGAGTACTCGATCGCCACCGCGATGAATCTGTAATCATCTACTGCATTCGGAGAGCCGATGTCGATGAACTGTGCGCCAGCCTGATTCAAAAGGGCTACCGTGCCGCCCCCTACCACGCCGGGATGAGCGCTGAGGAGCGCAAGAACAGTCAAGATGCATTCATTGAGGAACAGGTGGATATTATCGTTGCGACGGTGGCATTTGGCATGGGGATCGATAAGTCGAACGTGCGCGCTGTGATCCACACAGGGATGCCTAAGTCGCTTGAACACTACCAGCAGGAGAGCGGGCGTGCAGGACGTGATGGCTTGGAGGCGGAATGTCTCCTGTTCTGGTCGGGAGGCGACTATGGGATCTGGAAGAGCATCATGTCAAACACCGAATCCGATCAGGCGCGGGATATCGCTCTCACCAAGCTAAACGCGATGTACGACTACTGCACTGGCCTGACATGTCGGCATCACTCGTTGGTCAACTACTTCGGTCAGGATCTGGAAGGGACAAACTGTGGTGCTTGCGATGTCTGCCTAGGGGAGATCGGTTCCATGGATGGGTCTCTGGAAATTGCGCAGAAGATTCTCTCCTGTGTAGTGCGCTTGCACGAGCGCTTTGACGCTGACTACACGGCAGCGGTATTGAGCGGATCGCGTGACCACCGCATCCTGGAACGGAAGCATGACCATCTCTCGACTTACGGCCTGCTCTCCGATCTACCGAAGTCGACGACTCGAGATTGGATTGAGCAGCTTGTCGGCCAGGGATACCTGGAGAAGGCGGGCGATTTCAACGTGCTTCACGTAACCGAGAGAGGTTGGCGAGTGCTGCACGGAGAGGAAGTTCCCAACTTGCTGAAGCCTGCCGAGCAACACATCAGAACATCGAAGGTGGCGGCAGATTCGTGGGAGGGAGTCGATCACGGGTTATTCGAGGCGCTGCGTGGCCTACGCAGGAAGCTTGCGCTGAAGAAGAGTGTGCCATCCTACATCGTCTTCAGTGACGCTGCACTGAGGGACATGGCCCGTCGCCGCCCGTCGACAGTAGATGGATTTCTGCAGGTGAGCGGTGTGGGGAGGGCTAAGGCCGAGCAGTATGGTGACATCTTCGTTGATGCTATCTTGCGCTATTGTCATGACTACTCGCTTTCGATGGATGTTGTAGTACCACAAAGGGGGGCAAGTGCGCACAAGGAGAAGCGATCCACGCTGAACCTGGCGCGGCTGACCGCATACGGTCTGTTCGCACAAGGAATCTCAGTGGAGGAAGTGGCACGCAAGGTTGAGCGTGCTCCCTCAACCGTAGTCGAATATCTTATCTCGTACATCAGCAAGGAAGGATTGACGGAGGCCTCGCCATGGGTTGATGAGCGCTCGTTTGATCGCATTGTCAAGGTTGCAGCGGCACGCGACGCGAATCTCATCGGCCCGATCTACCGGGCCCTTGGAGGCGAGGTCAGTTACGATCAGATCAAGATCAGCATCGCCGTACTCCAAAACAGAGAAAGATAAGTGGCGGGTTCGAAGGCGGATCGTCATATACGGGAAAGGGAACGATGAATGAGAGGCCTCAAGTCCTTCCGCGATTGGCCTTGTTGGTGGCACCCGTTTGTGGTAGCTTGTCATTGCCATGAAGCTCACATCGATTCTAATCCTGTTCATCCTTGCAGCCTCGTGCGTTACTTACGCCTACCCGCATCAACTCTTGCTCGATCTTCCTATCGCCGAGAGCATTGGAGATTCTGAGCTGACCACTTGCAGGTTAGATCTCTCTCTTTCTGGTGGCATTTCGCTCGATATTGGACGAGCAATTACCGATCGGCTCGATATCTGGATGAGTACGTCTCCTTCGGATCTGTTCTTGCTTCGCGCACGCGCATTGCTTGTCGATCATCTGGGCCCGTTGAGCATGTCACTCGACCTTTCACGTGATGGATTCACTCTTCTGTCAGGTTTCTTCCTTGGCCCGGTAGAGATCGATTGGGGTAGGATCTTCGGCCCTAGCACGAAGCGATGGGCGACCATTACTACTTCCCCGAATCAGTTCTACAGCGTTCTTCTCGGGATTGAGTACGAGACGTACTACTCCCTCTTTGCTGCGCTGCGCCTGTTTCCCCGGCGTGGTGTTTGGGCGTTCTCACTCTACTACCGCGGAGGGCAGTGGGGAGCATTGATTGGAGCGGCTCTATGATCCTAAATGACAGGAAGCTGGAGATCTTCAACGTGGCAGACAAGTTGCCACGCTACAAGGGCGCTGCTGCTTCTGTAGCGTCGGAGCTTGCCTGCCTGTGCGTGTTCGCACGCAGACAGGTCTCCGACGTTCTAAGGTTGGTGCTTGTTGTCATCTCTCTAATGATCCTGGTGGGCAGCGTAGCCGCGTCTGCTTCATCTCTCACCATCCTCTACACAAACGACATTCACAATAGGCTCGGTTCCTTGGCTGGTCTTGGCGAGCTTATCGAACAAGAGAGGGGCAGCTCGAGCTCGGTGCTCTTATTTGATTCGGGAGATACCTGGCAGGACTTCCGTGTTCCTCTCTACGCGGTGTGGGGCTCGAACGAGATGGTATCCTGGATGAACGACGTGGGCTACGATGCGATGGCTATCGGCAATCACGACATCTACTACGGTGTGGATCGACTGGGCGAACTATCCTCCAAGGCGAAGTTTCCACTCCTTTCTGCCAACATGGTTCCTTTAGCTGGGTACAGGGCGCCGTACGCTCGCTACACGATAGATCCTATTGGTGGAATGCGTGTCTTAGTGATTGGGGTCATTACCGCGGAGTATCTCTCCTATCCGGACTACCCTTGGCTAAGATACGTTCCTCCGGCTCAGGCAATCCAAGGGGTTCTTGATGAGATGCGTGGACAATACGACTTCGTAATCGTCCTCGGGCACTTACCTGTAGCCCAGGCTGTACAGATTGCACGTGTTGTCCCCGATATCGACGTCTTCCTTAGCGGCCACTCGCACGAGCTGACTCCGCAACCGGTCAAGCAAGGAGACACGCTGATCCTTCAAGCGGGGGCGTTCGGTCATTACCTGGGGCGTCTCAAGCTGGAGATTGATCCACAGTCCGGGGAGATCACATCAGCGAGTAACGCACTCCTTGAGACGAATAAAAACCCGGTCGCGCTCGACCGGGGCTATGTGAAGCTTTTCACAATGGCGATATTGCTTGCCACATCACTGTTCTTGTTGATCCGTTAGAAACCGTAGGATAGGGTCAACCCGTCCTCCGTCATCCCTAAGGTGAATCCTTGCTCCTTGGCGACGTTGTACGCATCCAGGCCGCTATACGCAGACCATGCGAGGTGAGCTAATCCCACAATGGAATAGCTGTACCAATATCCGTACGGTAGCAAGTAGCTAATGTATCCCCCACCTACGAGAATGGCGACATCTACTCCGAAGTGGATGATTGCCTTGTCCATTTGATCGTTCAATAGCTGGCCCAGTCCTGGGATGAGGAATGATGCTAGGCCGGGCACCCACGCGTCCGACTTACTAGATGTCTGAGCAAACACACCTGCAGTCATTACTACCAACAGACCAACCATCACAACGATTGCTATCAATGTTTTTCGCATGAAGACCTCCCTGTATTATTCTGACTTACCAAACTGCTCCAGCACTTCGTCGGGAATATCGAAATTGGCAAATACCTCCTGTACGTCCTCGTTATCGTCGAGCGCATCGACAAGTTTCAGGACCTTCTCAGCAGCGTGCCCCTCCACCTTCACCGTGTTCTTAGGGATCATTGTCACTTCGGCGCGACTGGGGTTGATCCCTAGCTGGCGCACGCCCTCGCTGATTCTGACGAGATCGGTCGAATCACAGTATGCTTCGATAACATCTTCCTGATCGTCTATCTCGTTTGCACCAAGCTCGATCAGCGACATCTGAATCTCATCGCGATCCATATCCGCTGGGATCTCCTCGATGGCGATCACGCCACGCCGATCGAACAGCCAGGAGACACTCCCGGCAGCGGCCATGTTTCCACCGTGCTTGCTAAACGTGTGGCGGATCGATGCTGCGGCACGATTGCGATTGTCCGTTACTACACGCAACAAGACAGCGACGCCCTCTGGAGCGTATCCTTCATACATGATCTCTTCGTAGGAAACTCCATCGAGGCCGCCGGTGGCACGCTTGATAGCGCGTTCGATGTTGTCCTTAGGCAGATTGCCTGCACGTGCGCGTTCGATTGCCTGTGCCAACCCCGGATTGTTCGCCGGGTCTGGGTCGCCGTTGCGTGCCTGCAGCGTGATTTCCTTGATTAGCTTAGCAAAGATATTCGATCGTTTCTTGTGTTGCCGTTCCTTGGGTTGCTCGGTCGGTGTTTTCTTGAGGATCTTTGTACGCCCGCCTCTGCG
>JAGGXO010000109.1 GCA_021163015.1 Candidatus Bipolaricaulota bacterium | reverse complement strand
GCGCGGACATCGTCGATCGGGCTGATCATTTCTTGGGCTATGTTATTGACCCGCTCGATCAGGCTGTCCATCCGTTCATCGGCAGGTAAAGAGAACTCTGGAAGGAGAATCGGGGTGACTGCGCAGCTCCCGATCGCCACTCGCATCTTTCCTGCGTTCATATCGCAGTAGGCGGCCATGTTGATTATCGCCAGGTCGTGCCCCTTCACGCGCTGTTTCTTTATGAATGCGCTGCGCGCTCCGGGTGAAAGCGGCGGTAGGGTGATGTCGGTAATCACCTCGTCCTGTCTTAGTGATGTCTTCTTCACCCCGGTGAACAGCTGATCGATCGGGATCTTCCTCGATCCATCCTTACCAGTGACGTTCACCGATGCTCCGAGGACGAGGAGGGCGGGGGCGGTGTCCGCGGCTGGGGAGGCGCTGGCGATATTGCCACCGAGCGAGGCGCGGTTTCTCACCTGATAGGAGCCGACACTGCGCGCTGCCTGAGCAAGAGCTGTATAACGCTCGTTGATCACCCTGTTGTCGGCGATAACGTTCAAGGGAACGCAGGCGCCGATCTTCACGCCTGCTTCGCTGTCAGTGGCAAGATCGTTCATCTGCTCCACCTGTTTGAAATCAACGAGCAGATCGGGAGATTTTCCGGTATTGCGGATGTTGACGAGCAGGTCCGTTCCACCAGCTAGCGCGACCGCTCCACCCTTGCCCGCAGCGAGGCGGTCGCACCCCTCTTCAACGGAACCAACGCGAACATACTCAAATGTACCGATCATCAGTTCTCCTTATCAGTGCAGGATACCGATCGCGGCTGAGCTATCGCGCCATCCGATAAAAGACGAACGCTCGCATGCACAAGTGATAGCGAGCCACCTTTCTAGATGCATCTTATGATCCATCATAGTACTGCAGGGAAGCATCGTCAAGCAGAGGATCTCGCGCGATTCCGCCTCGTATCAGAATGAAAGGACGTGGGAAACAGCGAGGAGGAAGAGAACCGCGGTTAGATTACAAGGGGCGCAGCGAGCAGCTCCTTCTTGATCCTGTGCGCGCTACGTGCTCTATCTTGCATGTAGCTGATGATCGCGCGCCGGTTCAACCACACGTGGACCGAGGCGAGAAAGATGAAGAGGTATCCGAATAGGTCGTGCACCGACTCCCACCCGGACTTGTCCAGTCCGAGGATCTGCCAGCTCGTCTCCCGTGCGATCCTGCCGCTTGGAGAGAGGAGAAGCGCGATCCCAGAAAGAAGGAGTATGAACGTCGAGAAAAGGAGTAAGAGCGAAGTCGCGCCTCGCCAGTTCCAACGAAAACCTTCAGACATCTGTGACCTCTTTGAAATGGGGGCAGGCTTTCGCCCGCCCCCAAGGATCAGTTGTTACTCGCTGCAACTTCCATACCCGCGCTGGATCCCCTGTCCGAGGCCGTCATGGGTGCCGTTTCCCATTCCATAGCGCGATCCTTGCCCGGAGCCGTCATGAGCGCCGTTCCCGTTCATTGCGCCGTACCCGCTACCATCGAGAGGTCTCGTCCAGTCTGGATCATCGCAGTTCATGATCCCGTCTCCGTCCGAGTCGCGCTCCTGAAGGTACGTCCCACTTCCGGCTCCCGCTTGATCCGGCGAGCCGCCCTTTCCAAATCCGTTAGCTGCCAGTGCTACGATGCCAAACGCGAGAAGACTCAGCACCAACATCCCGACAATCAGTGTCTTTGTTCTGGTCATGTCGACCACTCCCTTTGATTTGATGGTCAGAAGATAACGCGTAGGTATGAAGCGGGCGTGGATAACTTTTCTGGAAGTTGTCAGGATTGTTGATCGGGTGGTGCGAGGGGAAGTGTGAAGGAGAAGGTTGTTCCCATGGAGAGCGCGCTATCGACCCAAATCCTCCCACCGTGGGCCTCAACGAGAGCCTTGGTGATCGCCAATCCCAGGCCGAGGCCCTTTGATCCTGTCTCTTTGTAGAAGCGATCGAAGACGTGTGAGGCTACCTCTTCTGGCATCCCCTCACCTGTATCCGATACTTGGATCAGCACCTCACTATAGCTGGGTTTGGCATGCAGGGTCACTGCGTCTTGCGGGCGCGTATGACGCAACGCGTTTGAAAGCAGGTTCCACACGATCTGGTGCAGCCGTCGCGGATCAGCGTGAGCTCTGGGCAGGTTGGGTGCAGTCTCAAGGTGAAACTCCTTTCCCTCCCCGGAGAAGAGAGTGCGGGCATCCTCCGCCACGCCGTTCAAGAAGGCATTAAGATCAACCTCTTCTCGATCGAGCGGAAGCTCGTCGGCCTCAGCAAGAGCGATATCCTGCAGCTCATCGATCAGGCCCTCGAGGTGTTCGAGGCGTTCGTTCACCTTTAATAGGTTCTCCTCATCCGCCCGTTGTAAACCGTCGAGCATTGCTTCGACCTTAGCTTTGACGACGGCGAGTGGATTGCGCAGCTCGTGGGAGATATCGGCGAGCATCCTCTTGCGTGCCTCCTCGGATCTGGCAAGAGCGATGCGCAGCTCATCGAGCACGCGGGCGAGCCTGCCGATCTCATCCTTGCTGCCGGCGGGTACCGGTTGACTGAGATCTCCGGAGGAGATTGCCTGTATCGCCGTGGTTAGCCGCGCGAACGGAGCGGTGATGAAGCGGACCAGGAGAAACCCGATCAGCAGCGCCACCGCTAGGCTGATCACCGTAGCGTAGCCGATGCTGCGTGCAACAGAGGAGAGAAGACGAATCTCTACATCGGAGAACTGTCCGAGGAGCGGGGCGGTGAACAAGAGACCCACTTTCTTTCCAGAGACCGTTATCGGGATCCCTGCGGAGAGGAGACTCGGTGAACGGGGAGGCCGATTCATCCCGGGTGAACTCGCATAGATCACTGCGCCTGCGAGATCGGTAAGGAGGAATCCCCCTCCCTGGACGTGTTCTCCGCCGCGGTTCTGCCCGTGCAAGTAGAAGACCTCCTCGATCCCATTCCACGCCGACTTCTCGGAGTAATAGGCGGTGAGCTGGCTCACGATCCCCTCAATCTGGGTCGCATGCTCAGCGGCGATGAATCCCTTCGTATCAGAGATGAGAAAGTGAGTGGCTACTGCGTAGACCGCGCCGAGGGAGGCGAGGACCGCGATCATAAGGCCGAGGAAGAGCTTGTAACGGAGAGGCATTCCCTTAGTTTTCGTGGTCATCACCTTCCATGAGAACAAGCTTGTATCCCACTGCGTAGACCGTCTTGATGATCCTCGGAGCTGCTGGGTCCGGCTCGATCTTCCGTCGCAGGTTCATGATGTGATTGTCGATATTCCGTGTCAACGCGGGCGTTGTGTAGCCCTGCACCTCTCTAAGAAGCTGCATCCGTGTGAAGACGTGGTTCGGTCGGCGGACGAGGAACGCGAGGAGGTCGAACTCGGTTGCGGTCAAGTCGATTCGTGCCCCATCCCGCCGCACCTCGCGGCCGGAAAGGTCGACGACAAGATTCCCAATCTGCACGGGTGCCTCTACGGTTGGGCCGGATGCCCGTCGCAGAAGTGCCTGCACGCGCAGGACAAGCTCGCGTGGGGAGAACGGCTTTGTGATGTAGTCGTCTGCCCCGATCTCGAACCCGACGATGCGGTCGATCTCCTGGGAGCGAGCGGTGAGCATGATGATCGGAACCCTACTGCGGCGACGAATCTCGCGGGCAACGTCGATCCCGTTGATGTCGGGGAGACCAAGGTCGAGGATCACGAGGTCAGGCTTTTCCGCCCGGAACTCCGAAAGAGCACTCTCCCCGTTGAAGGCTGAAATCGGGCGACACCCCGCTTCGCGCAGGTAATCAGAGACCGATGAGACGATTTCCTGCTCGTCGTCTACAACCAGAATTATCTTCTTCATATTCTCCGTATATTACCTAGATTTGCCAGTGAAGCCACGCCTTCCTACCACTTTGTGTTGCAGTCGAAACCGAGAGCTTCCAACAGCTTGGCAATCCCGCTGCCGCGGTGGGCATCTGTGAAAACCGCCTTCCCGTGAGGGTTAACCTGCGCATAT
>JAGGXO010000168.1 GCA_021163015.1 Candidatus Bipolaricaulota bacterium | reverse complement strand
TTTGTCTGACAGGGGGGGAAGCTTGCGCAGCCGGGGGTGCTCCGCTCGCACGGAGGGCGTTGGCGGGCGGAGCACCCCCGGCTGCGCAAGCTTCCCCCCCTGTGAGACAAACGCTCCGATGGGCCCGTTCATCGATCCTTCGATTCGCGTTACCACGCCGTTCTTGATGTGGTCGATCACCGGCTCGTGCACCGGGAAGAGCGCGGTTGGGAACAGGCGCAGGTCTTTGATCCCCATGCGCGCACACGCGTCGAGAACCATGTTCACCAGGTAATCGCCGTTTCTAAACGCATGATGAAAAGAAATCGTCATCCCACTCTTGAGACCGGTCGCATCGATCGCCTCTTCGATCGAGTGGAGAACCTTGTTCTCGCCTGGCCCAATGAATTTCTGCGGGCGCGCGGCCTTTCGCCCAGAGGGAGTCGTCGCGAACGCTCCTTCAAACGGACGTAGGGTGCGATCCGCGATCTTCTCCGGTACGTCTCTGCCGAGCGAGTTCTTCATCTCCATCCCCCTTCCATCAAGTCGGCAAGAGCGATGGTCCGCTTCGCCCGCTCGAGCACGGGCTTATCGATCATCTTCCCTCCGATAGCAACGGCACCTATCCCCTTCTCCTCCGCCTCCTGCGCGACAGCAACTATCTTACGTGCCATATCGATCTCCTCATCAGTGGGGCGGAAGACGCTGTGAATCGGCTCGACCTGCCGCGGGTTGATCGCTCCCTTGCCGACAAAGCCAAGGTCGCGAATGTGCTCGGTCTCAGCGATCAGTCCTTCCTCATCGCCGACATCGGCATAGACCGTATCAGAAGCCTGGACTCCGGCAGAGGCACAGGCGGCAACGATCCTTGATCTCGCGTAGAGGAGAGCGTCCTGCGTGCGGCGTGCCCCAACATCGCGTGTGTAGTCCTCCGCGCCGAAAGCGATGATCACCACACGTTCGCTCGCTGAGGCTATCTGTTCGGCATGCAGCACGCCCTTTCCCGTCTCGATGATCGGCATGATGAACGTGGAACCGAGAGCGATCCCCAGATCCTTCTCCAACCTGGTCAGTTCGGCGGCCAGTTCTACAACATCCGCGGCCGATTCAGCCTTGGGTAGGCAGATTCCGTGCGGTGCAGGGAGCATCACCTCCGCCAGATCGTCTCTCCCGTAGGTCACAAGCGGGTTTATCCGCACCCACACCTCTGAAAAGTCGACGGCAGCCAGAAGGTGCTTTACCAAGATGCGGGCGACGAATTTCTCCGCTAGCGGAACAGAGTCCTCCAAATCAAGAAGCACACAGTCGGCTCCATGAAGCTCTATCCCCACCAACAGGCGCGGGTTGCTCCCCGGTGCGTACAGGCGCGTCCTGCGCAGGCGGTCACGCGAGTTTCTCGGTCGCGTTGCGCCCGTCTTCCACGGGACCACATCCGGTAACGCACTCCGCACCGCTGCCTCGACGCGCGCCTGGATGACGTAATCAATCGCCCCGTGTTCCTCGACATCGACGCTCACTTTCGGGGAACCAAGTGCCGCGAGCGCTTCTTCGACTACGGCATGCAGCCCCTTGGCAAACAGGTTCTCGTTTCCCGTTTCTATCTTGATCGCGGCCTCGCCCGCCTGCGTTGCGCGGACGAGGCAGTCACCCTTGCTCGCTGAACCAATCACGAATTGCTCACTCACTGCAACCCCCTATTACGACATAAGAAGCGCCATGACAGCCTTCTGCGCGTGCATACGGTTCTCCGCTTGATCGAAGATCGCGCTTCCTTTGCTGCGCGATGCGGCGTAGGTGATCTCCTCATCGTAGTGCGCTGGGAGGCAGTGCATCACGAGTGCCTCTGGGGCAGCAAGCTTGAGGAGGTCCTCATTAACAGTGAACCCAGCGAAGGCGTGCTTCTTCTGTTCGGCCTGCGCTTCCTGCCCCATGCTCGCCCATACGTCCGTGTACAGCACGTCAGCCCCTGCTGATGCTTCCTTGGGATCGTACATGATCTCCACGCTTCCTCCGATCGCACGCGCGCCACGCACAACTTCATCGTTTGGCTCGTAGCCCTGAGGACAGGCAATGCGGAAGCTCATCCCCACTTTCGCACAACCGTTGATCAGTGAGTGAGCGACGTTGTTCCCGTCACCGATGAAAGTGAGGGTCAACCCGGCAAGCTGGCGCTTCTTTTCCATAATCGTCAGCAAATCACCCAGGATCTGGCATGGATGGTAACGATCGCACAGGGCGTTTATCACTGGGACGGAGGCGTACTTGGCCAGGTTAAGGATCGTCTGATGCTCGAAGACGCGCGCCATGATCCCATCGACATATCCCGAGAGGACGATAGCGATATCTTCGGTCGTCTCCCGCTTTCCGAGCTTGATGTCATCCGGCCCAAGGTAGATCGCGTTGCCGCCAAGCTGGTACATCCCGTTTTCAAACGACACGCGCGTGCGCAGCGATGGCTTCTGAAAGATCATCGCCAGGGTCTTCCCTGCGAGTACATCGTGCTTCACCCCGGCGCGGTGTTCAAGCTTAAGGTTGCGCGCCGTCTCTAGGATCTCGTAGATCTCCTCAGTACTAAGG
>JAGGXO010000133.1 GCA_021163015.1 Candidatus Bipolaricaulota bacterium | reverse complement strand
CATACTCGACATTCCCTCTGGGTTTGAAGGGATGATCGAGGAGTGCAACGGCATCCTCGGCACATCGTGGACCGCCGATGATGTGGGGAGGATCGGCAAAGAGGTAATCGACATGGAACGCGACTTCAACCGCGCCGCTGGGTTTACCAGTGCCGACGATCGCCTCCCAGAGTTCATGACCTACGAGCCGCTCCCGCCGCACAACGCTGTGTGGGACATCACGGACGAGGAATTGGATAGTATCCTGTAGCTAAAGAATTTCAGATGATATGCGGGCGGTGGCACTTTTGGTCCCCGCCCGCCTGCAGCACAGACTATGGAACAGATTGAGGTTCACCTGTACGGCAAACTGCGGCGCTACGCGCCCAATCCTGATCCACGCGAAGACTCTATACTGCTCGTTACAGCAGACGGTAAGACAATCGCGCAGATCGTCGAAGAGATCGGGATCGATAAGCGAGATCTCGGGGCGAACATCTTCCTGAACGGGGAGTACTCTGATCTTGGACGAGTGCTCCATTCAGGTGATCGCGTGGGACTGTTTCCAGACGATATGCAGCTTCTGTACAAGTGGTACTTCGCGCGGAGGAAGTGAAGTGACCGGGCAGATAGAAGTCGATCTTCACCTGTTTGCCACGCTGCGAAGAAGTGAGTTGAAATCCCAGCAGAGGATCACACTGCAGGCAGACACTAGCGTTCGCGGTGTGGCAAAGGTCCTCGCGATACCGCAAGGGGAAATCCACCTTGTATTCATCAACGGCCGTGCGGCGTCCTTCGATCAGGCTCTGCAGGATGGCGACCGCTTGGCACTCTTCCCAGCAATCGGCGGCGGTTAAAGCGAGGCAAACTACGTTTTGTCAACACAGCATAAGGCAGGCCACCAGCTGTATTAGGTACAAGAACCGAATTGAGCTTATGATTCTGCTTCCTTCGTGTCCTTCGTGGTAGATTCGGTTTTTCCTGTTGCCAGTTCTAATGAGCGTCGGGCGGAATTACGTTGAATACGTCGAACCCGCTGATCTCGTTCACTTGCTGTTGCAGGAACGTCACTAGATCGGATGAGAACGCAGCGACATCAGCAGGAGTGGCGACCGGCATTACGATCGCTGCAGCCAGCATTTCCTGCTCGATGATCTGGTAGCCGATCGCCTGCACCTGAAACGATGCGTACTCGCTTTCGGTGAGTGGGCGCATAATCACTACCAGATCGGTCCCTGAAAGGAGGACAGCAAAGAGCTGATGTTCGGCTTGAAGGTTATCATCCGAAGCAACGTGTGTAAAACTTCGGAGCTCTTCAGCACTGGCGATTGCATACCTTGAAGGACTGGCAAAACTCACTAAGACGACTGCTCCTAGCAATATCGCTGCTAAGACTGCAATTGATCTCTTTCTTCTCACGAAACTCACCTCCCTTTTTCCACTATAGGGAGGATGGAAGGTCGTGGCAATTTGACTCGTGCATCTTGAGCACTCCTGCCACGGAACACGAATTCCGCGCTCAAGCATGCCGAGATCGCAAGAAGAGTCTCCTGTGCATCTCCTTTGCGTTCTTTGCGTGATGCCGCTTCTCTCTTCCCAAGCCTCGCATTTCGAGTATCGCACTGCAAATTCCATCTCTTGCTCGACAGGAGCCAAGCCACTACCCTACCGGTCAGCAAGGCTCAGGCATGGAGGAAAGAGATATGGATTCACTGCAACGCGTGCGTGATGTGTGCAAGGCCGTATCGGAACAGGCGAGTCACGTCCACATTAATCGTGATTCAATTCCAGCCTGCGCCGAATCGCTGCTGCGTAACCCGCCGGAGAAACCAACGCTCGATCCGTTCCATCACTACGTCGGCCACGGCGATGACACTGTCGCCTTCATCATCACTCTTGATGCGATCAACTTCGGCTCGGGCTACTTCCCTCACTTGCGCAAGAGGCCGGGGATGAGCGGGTATTTCACCATCGCCTCCTCCCTCACCGACTTCTTCACTGCCAACGGCTCGCTTTCCGCCCACGATCTTCAAGGGATCACCGCGCGCGATTGCGCCGCAATCTTCGGTCAGGACATTACCGATCCAGTGATCACGGAGCTGTTGGAGCTCTTCTCCCGCGCGCTGAGTGACCTTGGAGCATATCTTGCCCATCGTTTTCATGGTAGCTTTACCGAGCTTGTCGTGGCAGCAAACCACTCTGTCGTCCGCCTAGTCGACATCCTGCGCGCCATGCCACTCTTCAATGATGAGGAGCTATATAGGGGGATGAAAGTCCCTTTCTACAAGCGGGCACAGATCACTGCATCTGACCTTGCTCTTGCGTTCGACGGGAAGGGGGCAGGAGAGTTCCACGATCTCGATCGGCTCACCATCTTTGCCGACAACATGGTCCCGCACGTGTTACGTATCGATGGGCTTCTCTCCTACGACAAGGATCTTCTCGCATGCATCGAACGGGAAGAAATCATCCCAGCAGGATCTGAGGAAGAGATTGAGATCCGCGCCTGCGCCGTCCGCGCAGTTGAACTGATCGTCCAAGCGATGGCAGCCAGCGGCCATCACGTCACAGCACAACAGCTCGATACCGCGCTTTGGGACAGGGGACACAACCCTGAATACAAGGCCATTTTTCGTCATCGAACGCGCACCCCTTACTACTGATCTGGAAGCTTCACTTCTTGGATGTCGCTGCCGTATGTCTAGGGACAACTGTTGCTAGGTATAATATGATTGTCAAGGGTACTAAACAGGAGGTGAAGATTCGGAATCGAAAAGGCAAACCTCACGAATGACAAGTGGGGGACGCAAAGCCACGGGCCTGAAATGGCAGCCGGGTTTCCGAAAACGAGATGAAACGATGCTTAACAGTACTTCTTTCAATAATCTTCTTGGTTCCAGTATTCACGCTGGCTGCCGGACCTAGCTCCACTGCTGTAGTACATGTCGGTTGGACGATCCTCCCGTTTCAATCTCTCACCATCGCCGGTTCGGCAACGGGCAAAGACACGTCGGTCGCTGACCACTACGACGTCCATGCACCAAGCGCAAGTGACTTCGCAGCCGGTTTTATCGAAGACGACGGCGTTCTCGTACTGAATGCCTCAAGCAACATCCCCTGGGCAGTCAAGATACACGCAATCGAATCCGACATGGGAACAAGCTACGATGGCAGCTACACCAAGCCTCTAAGCGACTTCATGGTGCGCGCCAACGGTGGTAGCTTCTTCCACATCTCCACTTCCGATCAAGTTCTCGCCAGTGGCCCTCGCGGGTCGTATCTGTTGACCGTCGACTACAGAGTAAAGGTCGACGAACACACGTACAAAGCCGGAGACTATGGCCT
>JAGGXO010000185.1 GCA_021163015.1 Candidatus Bipolaricaulota bacterium | reverse complement strand
GGTGAGATAAGAGGCGGAGAGGGATGTCTGCCACGTCTTGGAGATCGTCAGGTCGGCGCTCGTCTTGAGTGACAGATTGATATCCGGTGTCTCGCTGCGCGAGGCGTAGCTTCCGTCGAGGTCGATGCGCACGCCGATCGGCTGATAGAGGGTCTCCTCGGGGAACGGATCGGCAGAGAAAGTGTAGCTGTTGTTCACTGTCACAGTCAGGTTGCCATCTTGCCTGGAACCCGAGGAACCGCGTGCGCTGATGCGAAGCGTGTCTCGCCGACCATCCTTCGGTGACCAAGTAAGAGACCCAGTCAGCGTTCGACTGATCGATCCGCGCGACTCGTTTCGGTAGGTTACATTGCTTGCATTCTGCGTGAAGGAGATGTTCGGCCTAAGATCAGGGATCCCGCTGTAGGCAAGGCTAAGAGATATGCGATCTGTCGTCTGTTCTCTGTCTTCGCCAAGTCCGGATAGATCGCGTCCGAGCGTCGCTTGGGCAGAAAAGCCGCTCACCGTCGCCCGCATGTTGGCCTGACCGTTCAGCGTGATCGTTCCACCCTTGTCATTTCCTCCAAGAGTGAAGCGTGGCGTTAGATCCACGGAGGAGAGCGAGAACTTGTTCGGGCGCAGGTCGAGCTTTGCCGTCTGCGTGATCCGCGTGCTCTTTTCTGTCAGGGCGCGGCTTCCATCCACCGTGTAGGTGAAAGTCGTGCCAAGGCCACTGAAGGTGTGTCGCACGTCGCCTGTGAGGTTCCACCTCTCACTCCCACTCGTCTTATTCGGCGAGAAGCTCATCGGCCTTGCCCAGCTGCCGTTGATCTTGATCTCCGGTGTCATCTGCCAGCCGACGCTTGCTGAGAGCCTGTTTTCTCGCGGGTTAGAGCTGCCCGCGATCCCGCCTCGCAGGGTGTCCGTCCACCCAAGAGAGAGGGAGAGAGCATCTGAAAGAAGGCTATCCGATAAGGAGAGTGCATAGGTGAGTGTGTCGCTATCAAACCCTGCCTTGAAGAAGTCGTCGTTCACTAGTCCCTGGCTGATCGATAGGTCGGCGTGTATGCCAAGATCGATCGATAGCGAGGCGTTGTTCTGCATCGTATCGCGCGGATGGTCGCTTGCGTGATCGACCTGATAGAAGCTGTGAGACGCCACAAGCTCTATTCCATCTGCAATGTGGAAGTTGCCGTTTAGGCTCCAGCCCGTTGAGTCGCTGCGGGAGAGCCTTCCGATCGTGGTGAACGTCGGCTGCACCGATTCAAAGCTTCCGGACAGTGAGTAGTTCTCGGCGCTGCGGTTGAAGCTTGCCCGGGCCAAGATCCCTTTGTCGGTGTGATCGGAGGCTATAATGTCCCTAAAGCGAGAGTTGTCCCGCCCATCGATGAGCAGATCAGAGTTACTGAACGTTTCTGTCGTATCGCCGATATGCCACACCTCTAGTCTGTAGTCTGAATCGGCACGGCTCCCGGCCCACAGAGTACCATCTCCCAAGATACTAATCGCTGTGATCGATCGACCGCTCGTCGCTGGCGTAAGGATATTCTCTCTGTACAGGCCATCGTTCGACCCATAGTAGATCTTCCCTTCGTCAAAGGAAACGGAGTACACTGGCCCACCCTGGAAGATCCAGTTTGTGCCGCCAGAGATTGCGCTCATCACGGCAAGTCCATCATCCGAAGCGATGTACAGATCGGTGTCGCTTGCAGCAAGTGCGTTGATCCTTGCCTCGGAGGCCTCGGGAACAGATGTGAGTGTGCCTGAGTCAGAATCGAGCGTGAATAGGCCCCTATCTGTTCCGACGTACAGCTTGCCTCCGGATACGGCCAGAGCATAGATGGTCGAGAACGCATCGGATGTGTACGCCGTGTAGCTAGCCCGATCGTCGAGCAAATCCATTGGCACGGCAGCCAATCCCCCTTCTGTACCGATGTACAGCGTGCCATCATCAAGTAGCAGGGAGTGGATCGCCACGTTTGGAAGGCCATCCTCCAGATAGTAGCGCATCCAGTTTTCCACCTGATCGAACGGTGCCTCGCCCACCAGACTAAGGACACTGAGCCCCGCCGACGTGCCAAAAAAGATATGCTCTTCATCACTAACCATCGCGTAGATACGGCTTCCAGTAAGACCGCTCGCCGCGCTGTAGGCCGTCCACTTTCCGCCCTTGTAGACGCTCAAGCCATTCAGGCTCGCCACCAGTGTGTAGTCACCACTAGTGAGGATTGACGTGATCTCGTTTGGCATGTTGAGGCGCATGTTATCGTCGAATGGAAAGACATTGTTGTTGTACCCGGCCGTAAACTGTGCGTTGAAGCCGTCGAGATTGATCGTTCCGACCACGCCAGAGACCGTATGGGTGTTGGGCATGGTGCGCAAGCGTTCTTTGTCAGCGCTAGCTCCCACGCTATCGGCTGCCCGCAGCAGGCTAAGATCGAGAGTAATGGCTTCTGATACTGGAAGGGTCAACATCGTACCGTAGAAGTTGCGCGCATACTCCGTGCTCGAACCGAGGCCTCCCCGCGAGCGCTCGTAGTCAACACGAATGTTGTCGCTCTCCTTCACCTGCACCAGGAGAGTGAGCAGACCAAGCTCGTAGTCGATCGCGTAGTCGGTGTCGCGCACGAGAAGCTTTCCGTTCAGATACACCTTCTCGCTTCCGGGTACGACCGATAGTCCAAGGTTGAACATGTCGCCTGATACGTTGTAGTCAAACGATACGCGCACAGCACTCTTTGCATCATCAAAGAAGCCATTCGGAAAGTCGAGTTCAATAATCCCGACGCTATCGTAGGTCGTCACCTTGTACATCGTGAATTCGGGATCAGTGATCGGACGGAACGTTCCTCCACCAAGGCTCACCTCTACGCTGACCGATCCATGTTTGATGTTCTTCTTTCCTAGATCGTAGAAGCGGTGCTGCGTGCCACTCGTGATGGGGTAGGAATCTTCGTCCACGTCGATCGTTGCCTGCATGGCAAGGCTGTCGAGGAAGGCTCTTTCGTACTGGCTTCCCGTGGTGAACGGGTAGACCTTGCGATCGGCACCAGCGAGATTGTGCTCTTTGTTGTAGGCTTTGATTGCATCCTGAAGCCTCTTTCGCAGCAATGCACTTGGCTCGGATCTCAGGACGAGGGTCTGGGAGTCGTCACCGACCACTGCGAAACTATCGCCCTTGAGCTCCGCCGAAGGTGTGGCTGAGATGTCATCGTACAGATAGCCAATGCTGTACTGGCTCAGAAGCGCGCGCAGTGAATCTCCCGGCACAAGGGTGAGGTTCACGATGGAGAAGTCGGTGATGAATGGTGAAGAGAGGCTGAACGCGTACAACCCAGCGATGTTCGTCCGGTAGGGCTGTGCGATCCAGGGCGTTCCCGGTTGTGAAGCGGCGTAGAGAACCTGCGCGTGCGCGGTGCTTCCAATGAACGTCTGCGATTCGGAGATCCCCTCAATCTGCGAGACGACACCGGTCAATGTCGTCCCATCGCGCATATAATCGAGACGGAGCCCCTTGAGCTTCTTATTGTACACGGCGAACGCCTGCTTGCCGGTGAGGGAGAAATCTCCCAGTACGCCCTTTAGGTGCTTGGTGTCGAGGTTGATGGTCAGAGTCTGCATGCTCGCCGGCTCTTTGTCGTTGAAGTGCGCGCTAATCGTAAGAACCGAGAGCGCCTCTCCCACGATGTCGACCGCCAGCGATTGATCAAGCGAGATCTGGTAGGGGCTCGATCCGACCTTCGCTAGACCGCTTGCATCCCCGATCCCATAGCTCAGCGTCCATGTCTTGCTCCCCGTCAGCGTCAGTTTGTAGTTCTCCCCCTTCTCGGTCTCGGAAATTGCGAGCAGTGAAGCAAGAAGGACGATAAGGAGCAACGAAACGAAGATTGTCTTGGCAAGTCTGCCTGGAGTCTTATGATTCACAGATCCTCCTAGAAGCTAAAACTCAACGACACGCGATGTGTGTCGGGAAAGGCGTCTCGCGTAATGTACGCCCAGTCTATCTGAAAGCTTGAGAAGCGCACCGACAGGCCAAACGTCACTCCGTCACCATCGTACCCGACACGCGCAGCGAGTCCGTCGACGTAAGTCTCAAACCCAGCGTACAGGCGGGGAGATCCGGAGAAGAGTCCCGCCCCTTCGACGGTGGCGTTCACTCCCACGCCATCAGATGGCGCAAGTGTCAGAGCGATTCCTATCCGCATCAGTGGCGTCCAATCCTCGGTGTGGCTGGGGAAGAGGATCGGCTCACTGTAGGCATTTTCAATCAGCAGACCAACTCGAACAAGATCGGTCACCACAAGAATACCAGGATCGAATGCCCACCCAGTAACGTCGTTCGGTGAAGTGGCGCGGTAGACCTTGAATCGCCCACCGATCCCCACCGGGCCGATGTTGAATCCGGTCGATACTACCCCGCCGCCGCTCGCATAACGAAATACATCTTCACCGCCTTCGATCAATCCTGAATCGAGGTAAAGAACTGCCGCGCCAAAGTACGGAAGGGCAAATTGAAGGGATGCGTAGTTCACCGCATCGAACTGCCGCGCAACGAGGGAAGAAAGACTGATATCGTTGATCCAACCGAGGCCGGCCGGATTGTAGAAGACCGCGCTTGCATCATCTGCAAGTGCGACAAACGCTCCTCCCATTCCTGCTGCACGGGCCGATGTCGACAGATCGAAGATCCCGGCCACGTTTCCATATCCGCTCGCGAAGCCCGCCACCGTGAGAAGGCTGATCACTAACACAAAGATGGTCATTACCCTTCTCATCTAGAGATCACCAGCCTTCCCACCGCAGAGTTTCCATTGTCGGCAGTAATTGTGTACAGGTAGAGGCCGTTTGCCAATGCGCGTCCCGCGCGATCTATCAGGTCCCATGTGTAACGCGTCCCGCTTGTCGGGAGATCAACATCGAGCACTAATGCCCCGGATACCGTGATCACGCGCAGGCGTGCCTGAGTTGTGCCATCCGGTAGCCGGTAATTGAACCTTGCCTCGATACTTACCGGGTTCTCGGCAAGAACAACGGTGGGCACATCCCCGAGTGGTGGGCCCATTTGCCTGATAACAGCAGCAACCGCCTCATACGCGTTTAGCTTCCCCCATCCCCAGCTCGCGTTGGGGACACTGCCGGTGAACGTGTCTTGCATCGCGGTGCCAGTGAGTGTGGCCTTGATTTCAGATGCGGTCAACTGCGGATCCTCAGAGAGCATCAACGCAATCGCACCAGTGACGTGTGGAGCGGCCATACTCGTCCCCAGGTTCATCGTGTGTACGCCATCGGGATTGTTGAGGTAGAGAGCGGACGGAGAATTTGATGACTGTGTCGAACAGATCCATGCCCCCGGCGCCGCGATCTCCGGCTTCTGTCTTCCATCCCTCGTTGGGCCTATGCTCGAGAAGTAGGAGAGAGCGCCAATCTGCGTGCTCGATGAGAAGTCCTGCTGCCCAGCCAGGGATGGCCACTGAGCCTTGGTGTTGAACGATCCCACGGTGATCACCTTGTTTGCGTTCCCCGGCTCGTCGATCGTTTCCTCCGTGTCTCCGCCGATGATGCGCCCATCGTTTGATGTGATCCAGCCATCGAATCTTCCGCCCCCACCGGTGTCGGTCACGGTAACGCTCCACGAAGCCCCGTTGGTAAGGCCGCTCAGCGTTATCAAGACCTCGTTATCGTGGTTATTCGGGTTCGGCCCGGCGGACGCGTTGTCCACGCTAACCGTTCCGCTGACGCTTGTGGCATGATCAATCGCCCCCGCACCTACAGTGAGAGAGCTTCCGATCGGCGGGGTGACCGTGATCGTGAACGCGGAGCCTCCCGGGTACCACAGAGACATGTCGAGGGAATCCGATCCCGGATCAACGGAGAAGGTAAATGAGTCTCCAGAAAGGAAATGAGCCACGTGCAGCGATTGGTCCCCCTCGTTACCCGCGGATACAACGATCGCTCGCCCCGGACGATCAATGAGTTCATCGAGTCCTTGTTCGAAGAGGCTCGTTCCATCGTGCGGACCGTCCTGGCCACCGAGACTCAGGTTGACAACAGCCGGCAATCCGGCCTGCTCAGCCTGATCGAAGATATAACGCACTCCGGAGAGAATGTCTGAGGTATAAAACGGCGTCTTCACCTCGATTATCTGCGCTCCGGGAGCGACACCGATCATCCCCGCTGATGATGATGATCCGTCTCCTGCAGCAATCCCCATAACGTGCGTTCCGTGCCCCTCAGTGTCAGACTCGTGGACAATTCCGCTCCCCGGTCCAAACCCACCGGCGATATCACTCTCAATGTCCGAGCGTTCGTAGTACGCCCCAAACAGGCCGCTCGTCTGGTCCCAGATCGAGAGAATGCGCGACGACTCTTCAACGCCGTCCCCATCAGAGTCGTAGCGGAAATCCAGGTGCATGTAGTCGATCCCGGTATCGACCGCGCCGACGATCGCATTTGCACCAGTATCGGACGTGGGAGGTGCGTGCACAAGACTGCCTCCGATTGCAGGAACACTCACATCGAGCTTCGGCTCTGCCTTCCACGCCGGCTCCACGTAGATCACATCCGGCGAAGCGATCAGCGTCAGCAATCCAGTGAGGGGAATTCTCATCCCGAGAATAGTCCCCGTGGAAACCGTCACCGGCAGGCCGAGGAACATCGGCCCGAAGAACGGGTGCGCCAGCTTAACAAGTACTCCTAGCTCATCAGCTCTTCCCCCGCCGGGCACGATCGGTAGAACGACCAATCCCTTGGAAGAGAAGATCTGCATCGATGACGCGTAGCCTGATAGATCCACATTGTCAGCAGTTTGCGACAACATCTCTCGCAACGCCGGTGAGAGCTTGCCCTCCTGCCCTGCATCGGCCTTTGGACTAGCTATGGTGAAGATCGAAAATAGAATGACTACGACCACAGTGAAGAATTTTTGCATATATCGTCTCCTTTGAATCGAGTAGCGATTGTAGCTTGCAGGCGCACTTATCACAAAACGACAGCCTGTGCGCAACGCAAGAAGCCTGTTTCCTTTACAACTTACGGGCGCGTGTGCTATCATCATCGTATTGGCCAAAGGAGGGATACCATGCGCAAGGTGAAGATTGGACTTGCCCTAAGTCTTGCTTTGACGATCATGTCGCTTCTCGCAGGCGGAGCCCCTGTGGTAACTATCTATTCTCAAGGCATGGCTTGCGTGCAGGATAGCCTCACGTTGAGCTTAACCACGGGGATTAGCGATGTTCGAGTGCCTGTTCCGGCGGGCATAATCGCTGAGTCGGCACTGATTTCGTCGGAGGCGACGCTGCTGTCGCAGTCGTTCGATTATACGAATGCCGCCGATCTCGCGGCTGCCTCTGTTGGAAAGAAGGTCGAGGTGATGACGTCAAATGGCGTCTATCGTGGAACGCTCCTCACGTACGGAGCTGACACAATCACAATCATCGACTCTTCCGGGACGATCCGCTCAATCGCTCAACCTCAACAGGTCAGCCTTGGAGATAAGGGAGCCTTCTCTCTCGATCCAGTGCTCACGCTGAAGATGCAATCGAAAGTGACGGGCGATGTCTCAGCCACGATATCATACCTCACGCGCGCCCTTTCCTGGGATGGAAGTTACATCTGCGTCCTCGACGAGGATCAGTCGACGCTCTCGCTTCAAGGACAGATCACCCTACGCAACCAGTGCGGCGTCGATTTCCCCGCAGCGACGATCCGCTTCGTCGCCGGAGATGTAAACCGAGTAGAAAAGAGCTATAGCGACATGCGCGCTGCGCCAGCACCGATGGCGATGATGGAGACAGGGGCAAGTGAGCAGAGCGCCTTCGAATATCACTTGTATACCTTGCCCGGAACGATCGATCTTGCTGATGGTGCCTCACTTGTTGTGCCATATATCGCAGCAAGCGATGTCGCGATCGAGAGAAGCTATGTCTACGATGGCGCGAGCAGCTCCGGTGTACAGGTGAAGGTTTCGTTTAAGAACAACACGGAGAATGGCATTGGAATTCCCCTTCCTTCTGGGACGGTGAGACTATTCGGCAACGCCGATGGATCTCTCCTATTCTTGGGAGAGGATTCGATCGGTCACACGGCCAAGGGCGAGACTGTCAATCTTCACGTCGGAAGCTCATTCGACCTCGTTGGGAAGAGGACTCAGCTCTCGCGCGTGAAGATCGCCCCATCGACCTACCGCGAAACGTATCGCATTATTCTGCGTAATCACAAGGACAAGGATGTAGTAATCGATGTCCGCGAACACCTGAGTGGAACGTGGAACATAACCACCTCTTCGCAACCCTACGAAAAGGTCGATTCCAACACGATCAAGTACCTGGTCAGCGTTCCCGCAGGCGGGGAGAGCGAGGTAGAATACACCGTTGAGTACAACTACTGATCAACTGACAGATGAGGAGATGCTGCTCCGTTACAAGCAGGCGGTTGAGCGAGCGATACCGCATGTACCGGTGAAGAATGGAGTGGTGGAGATCGACTCGCTGTGGGTGGAGACATCGATCCCTTACTCCCTCCTTCAGGAGATCCTCGCGCGCGGTGACCTCGTCCTGCCAGAGAACGTTCAGCGGATAAGCACAACATCGCGTGCGCGTACAGGAGAACAACGTGGAAAGAAAAAAGGAAAGCCGAGAAGACGAAAGAAGGATAAGGTTCGGAACTGACGGGTGGCGAGCGGTAATCGCCGATAGCTTTACGTTCGACAACGTGGCGCGCGTGGCCGATGCAACAGCGAAGTTCCTCCTCTCCGAGGACCGGAAGAAGCTCGATATCTACACGGATTGGGGTTCTCCCTACCGCCCGGCAGCGGACGGTGTTGTCGTGGGCTATGACATGCGCTTCCTATCACCGGAATTCGCGCACTACTTCGCACGTGTCTTGCACGACTCAGGGATTCCGGTTGTGATAAGCGATGCTCCTGTTACGACCCCGGCCGTATCCTACGCCGTTGTGCACCGGAAGGCAGCGGCGGGAATCATGTTCACTGCCAGCCACAATCCACCGGTCTACAACGGGATCAAGTACAAGGCCGAGTACGGCGGCTCTGCTCCGAGCGAAGTGACCGATGGTGTGGAGGAACAACTCTCAAACGCAGTTCCAACTCCGCACTCCCCGGAGGGGTCGATCGAGAAGGTGGATCTGAAGGCGCCCTTCCTGGAGAAGATACGTACGCTGATCGATCCATCTCGCCTCACTGCGTCGCCAGTACACGTGGTGATCGATTCCATGTACGGCTCGGCGCAAGGGTACGTGTCGCAGCTTCTGCGCGAGTACGGTGTTTCCTACACTCAAATCCGCGGCAGGCACGATCCTCTCTTCGGCGGGAAGAAGCCGGAACCGTTGGAGGAGAACCTCGTCCCTCTGCGCGCGGTGATCGCCGCGTTGCACAAGAGGAGGAAGGGGAACATGATCGGTGTCGTCACCGATGGCGACGGCGACCGCATCTCAGCGATGGACGAGAGAGGGG
>JAGGXO010000049.1 GCA_021163015.1 Candidatus Bipolaricaulota bacterium | reverse complement strand
TAACACACCTCGTCCGTTCCGTATTGCACCGGATATTCGGCATGACACCATCCAGCGTACGCACTATCTATGACATCGGGCACAATAACGCTAGATTCGAGGAACACACGATCGATGGAGAGATGCGTCGCCTGCTTGTTCACCGCAAGGGTTCAACGCGCGCCTTCGGACCGGGCCGCGAGGAGTCACCTGCCGCATACCGCAACGTTGGGCATCCCACACTAGTGGGAGGAACGATGGGAACCGCCTCCTACGTGATGCGCGGAACCGACCTTGGGATGACAAAGACGTTCGGTAGCGGGATCCACGGCGCGGGTCGAGCACTGTCGCGGAAGAAAGCGGCGAAGAAGTACTGGGGGGAGGAGATCAAGAGCAATCTTGCCGCGCGGGGCATCATCCTAAGAGCCCACAGCACCCGCGGGATCGCCGAGGAGGCGCCGGGAGCGTATAAGGACGTAGAGCGAGTTATGGAGGCAGCGTTTATGTCTGGAATCAACGTGCCGGTGGCGAGGCTCGTTCCGATTATCGTGATCAAGGGGTGAACGGCAGTCAGCTATCAGCTTACAGCCATCAGCTCAAAGCTTGACACAGAAGCACTTTTCGGCTAGCTCTTGTCTTAACTGACTACTGACAGCTGAATCAGTGTCGCGAGAATGCGTCGGCATTATGGACGATCGCACGCGCTAGTTTGCGCGGATCGTGTTTCACCGTCTGTTTGCCAGATAGCTCGGCAAACCCGAGTAGATCAGCAGTCACAACCTCTACTTTATACTTGTTCTCCGCAGCTAGATCGTTCACCACTGGCTCTGATGCCTCCTCACGATAGCTCGTGATAAACTCATCTGGCGGCAAAGCATCGTTTACAAGGATCTTGTCAAATGATGCAAGATCAACGTAGTCGGAGAGGACTTCCAGATGATCGAGGAGAGAGAATCCGTCGGTCTCCCCTGGCTGCGTCATCAGATTCCCAACGACCATCTTCTCCGCTGCCGATGAGCCTAAGGCCTGGGCGACACCGTCCACAAGAAGATTCGGAATGATGCTCGTAAACAGGCTCCCCGGACCGAGGAGGATTAGATCAGCGGCTTCGAGCGCCTCAAGTACGCGATAGTACGGTGTTACCTGCTCCTTGGAAAGCTCGATGCGTTTGATCCTGCGAGGATCAGCGGTGATATGACTCTCCCCTTCAACCCACTTGCCATCCTCCATCTCTGCTCGCAAATGTGTCTTTTCGAGCGTTGCCGGAAGAACCTCTCCGCGGACGTTCAAGATGTAGCTCATCTCCTCGATCGCCCGATCGAATCCACCTGTCGCTTGCTCCAGGCCAACGAGAAGTATGTTCCCGAGGGAATGGCCAGCTAGCTCAGGCTTCCCCCAGAAGCGATGCTGGAAGAGGTGCGCCATGCGTTCCTCATCCTCGGCCAGGGCGAGTATGCAGTTGCGGATGTCGCCAGGAGGGAGAACATCAAGTTCGGAGCGCAATCTTCCCGAGCTGCCGCCATCGTCCATCACCGTGACAATAGCTGTGATGTTCGATGTCTCTTCCTTCATTCCACGCAGCAGTGTGGATAGTCCTGTCCCTCCGCCAATCGCCACGACATGCGGTCCGCGACGCAGGATGCGCGTGCGATAGATAATCTGAGAAGGCGCCTCCTCCCGCCCGGGGGCAATTCCGCGAGCGACCGAGCGCACAAGGCGAAAGAGGGCGAAGATAAAGCCTGCCACTCCAATTGAGAATGCGCAAATGATGATCAACAGGCGCAATTGCGGATTATTGGGGATGAGATCGTAGATCCGCCCCACACGCGTTCGTCCGACGGTCTCCAAGATGGCGAAAGTGATAAAGAACATTGAAAGGGTCGCGAGAAGGGCCCACCGTTTTACCCTCATCCCTGGATAGAACCAGCGGATTGCCTGCTTGATCCTCACTGGGGATCACCAGCTGCAACACGAACACGACCAGCCCCGACGATTTCCTCCAGGCCGCGTCGCAACTCAACGCTGGGAGAGACGCGGAATCCTTCCCCTGCCCGCACGACGAACCGACCGCTCTCCGCATCAACCCTTAGAACAAGTGGAGCAGTCCCCGTGTGTTCGGCTAAGAACACCTTGAGCCGCGTCAGACGATCGGGATCGATCTCCTCTTCGCTGAGGGTCACATCAACCGACAGACTGACCTTCTTGTCGAGCGATTCCAGAGAGAGCACCTCCTCAGCAACAAGGTTGATCTCGCCGTTCCTCCTCCCTGCGCTGACGCGTAGGGCGGTGAACTTGTCGACGTCGATCGCCGCTGATGCCGTTTCAAGGACGCGCGGGAAGATGGTAACCTCTGCCTCCGCATCGCCATCGCTCAAGGTAACAAAAGCCATTTGATCTCCCTTCTTCGTAGCGATGCGGCGCATGGCAGTGATCCGTCCTCCAATGATCGCGTCCTCACCCTCGCGCAGGCTGCTGACGCCGGCAAGAGGCCGACAGTAGAGGGAGATGACATCGCGATACTGATCGAGAGGATCTGCGCTGATGTACAGGCCGAGGAGTTCCTTCTCGAATTCGAGCAATTCGCTCTGTGGGAACTCCTCTTCAGTAATGATCGGATCAGCCACAACTGTTTCTGGTCCGCCGAAGAACGATTGCTGGCCACTCTGCCGTTCGTGGCGGGCGACCTGCATCATTTCAATCCCTTGAGAAACATGCATCAACAGCCCACGTCGCGAGATTCCCATCCCATCGAATGCCCCTGCCTTGATCAGGGCTTCCAACGTGTCCCGATCTACTCCCTCTACGCGGCGGCACATGTCGAAGAAGGATGAGAAGCCGCCCTTGCGCACTGCCAGGATCCCATCGATCGCTCCCCTACCCACGTGTTTGATCGCCGCCAGGCCAAAGCGGATTCTGGAGTCAGAGGTAGGGGTGAAACTCGCCTCGCTCTCGTTTATGTCGGGCGGAAGGACCTCTATTCCCATTCGACGGCACTGGCCGATGTAGGATGCGACCTTGTCCAGATCACCCTGCACGCTCGCCAGCAAGCTTGCCATGAAGTGCGTTGGGTAATTCGCCTTGAGGTAGGCAGTCCAGTAAGAGATGAAGGCATAGGCGGTGGTGTGCGATTTGTTGAACCCGTAGCGCGAAAACTTCTCCATGTCGTCAAAGCTCTGCTTGGCAACCTGATCAGAGATACCATTCTCCTTGCAGCCGGCCATGAATTGCTCGCGCATGCTCGCCATGATCTCTTTCTTCTTCTTCCCCATCGCCTTGCGCAGGATGTCGGCCTCAGCCAGTGAGAAACCTGCCAGCTTCTGCGCCATAAGCATTATCTGATCCTGATAGATCGGCAGTCCGTACGTCTCGTCGAGGACCTCGCTCAAGCTCGGATGAGGATATGTAATCTTCTGGCGGCCATGGCGGCGCTCCACGTAGTCATCCGTCATCCCACTCTCCAGCGGTCCGGGGCGGTAGAGGGCGAGGAGCGCTATAAGGTCTTCAAAACGATCCGGCTGCACCCGACGGATGAGTGAGGTCATCCCCGATCCCTCCAACTGGAAGATTCCCGCCGTGTCTCCAGCGCGGATCATCTCAAACGTCTTTTCGTCGTCGAGTGGAACCTTGTCCAGGTCGACGTCGATACCAGCATGGTTTTGCAGCGATGCACAAGCCTCATCCAGGAGCGTGAGGTTGCGCAATCCAAGGAAGTCGAACTTCAGCAGGCCAACCGCCTCGACGTCGATCATGTCATATTGAGTGACGATTTCGCCCTCGCCGAGGCGTAGGAGCGGAACGATCTCCTGTAGCGGACGCGCGGCGACCACAACGCCGGCAGCGTGGGTGGATGTGTTGCGCGTCAGCCCTTCCAGGCGCAGGCCAATGTCGACGATTTTCTTGACTTCCGGATCGCTTTCGTACAGATCGTGCAGCTCAGCCACCTGCTCGATCGCGACACGCAGCGTGAGCCCATACGGGATGAGCTTGGCTAGGTGGTCGGTAGTGTTGTACGAGGCACCAAGCACACGCCCTACATCACGCACAACGCTACGCGCCGCCATCCGGTCGTAGGTAGCGATCTGCGCGGTGCGATCGCGGCCGTACTTTTCCTGCACGTAGGCGATCACCTTATCGCGCCCTTTGACGCAGAAGTCAATGTCGAAGTCGGGCATGCTCACACGCTCGGGGTTGAGGAAGCGCTCGAAGATCAGGCCATACCGAAGAGGGTCAACGCGCGTGATGTTGATGCAATAGGAGACAAGGCTCCCCGTCGCGGATCCTCGCCCCGGCCCAACGGGGATGTGCTGTTCATTCGAGAACCGGACAAAGTCCCACACAATGAGAAAGTACGTGGCGTACTTCATCCGCTCGATCACCGACAGCTCGTACTCCAACCGTTCCTCGACGGCAGGAGTTATCTGCTCGTATCTCTCGTGGGCACCGTCATAGGCAAGCTTGCGCAGATACGAGTCAGCGTCCACTCCTTCCGGTAAGGGGAAAGGAGGGATGGCCGTATGACCAAATTCCATCTCCACATTGCAGCGATCAGCGATGGCACGTGTGTTATCTATCGCCTCGGGTAGATCTGCAAACAGCTCCTCCATCTCCGCTGCAGAACGGAAGTGATACCCCTTGCCATCGAACCTCATGCGATCGTCATCGTCGATCTTCTTGTTGGCGCGAATGTTCAGAAGAACCT
>JAGGXO010000167.1 GCA_021163015.1 Candidatus Bipolaricaulota bacterium | reverse complement strand
CGATGTTGTGTTCGTTGGGCGTAACAGCGTACCGCTTGGGAATGAGAAAATTGCGAGCATACCCATCGGCCACTTCCACTACCTCGCCTACATGGCCCAAGGAGTCTATCGTTGTTGTCAGAAGTACCTTGATGATGTTAACCACCCCTCTTGTGTCTCGTGACTAAGATTGTAGTGGGCTGCGCCCACATCGTCAAACCGCGTCACGAACGAGTGTCGTGTGGTATACTACTCCATGGTCGATAATGGAAAGACTGGCGCGGTGGTTTGAGGAAAAAGAGCGAGTGCTTGTGATGGGGGTGCTTAATCTCACTCCGGACTCGTTTTACGATGGCGGGCGCTACATCACAGCGCAAGAAGCGGTGGAGCGAGCGCTGAAGATGATCGATGAAGGTGCGGACATCATCGACATCGGCGGCGAGTCGAGCCGCCCGGGCGCGCGCTCGGTCAGTGTGGACGAAGAGTTGGCGCGCGTCATCCCAGTCGTGGAGCAGATATCTCGCAGGAGTGATGCTATGATCTCGGTCGATACGACGAAGTCGGCTGTGGCGCAGGCGGCGATCGCCCACGGTGCAGCAATCATAAACGACATCAGCGCCCTGCGCTTCGATCCCAACATGGGCAAGGTAGTGGCACAAGGTGGAGCCTACCTCGTGCTGATGCATATGCAGGGGACCCCCGAGACGATGCAGCAGGATCCGGAGTACACAGATGTCGTGGCGGAGATTAAGTCTTTTCTCCAAGAGAGAATCCACTCTGCGATCTCGACTGGAATTGATCGGGAAAGACTCGTCGTCGATCCGGGGATCGGATTTGGAAAGAGGCTGCCTCACAATCTTAGTGTATTGCGTCGGCTTGCAGAGCTCAAGGAACTCGGCGTTCCGATCTTGATTGGATTGTCGCGCAAGTCGTTCTTGGGAGAGATCCTCGATCTCCCGACAAGCGAGCGATTGGTGGGGACGATAGCGGCGAATGCGATTGCAATCGTCAACGGAGCGGACATAATTCGCGTACACGATGTAAAGGAGGGGAGGTGGACGGCCGATGTTGCGGTCCGTCTGCGGTGTGATGCAACTTAATATAGATACCTTTATTGAGCATCCGGGGAAACATTTCCCAGTGAACATCAGCTTCGATGCTAAGCGGGCAACGGAGATGTCGAACAACGTCATGTTCCTCGAGGACGTAACGGTTAGAGGTGAGGCATATGTGCAATTCACCACTCTCTATCTAGACACGGAGATCCACACCCTCGTCGAGCAGCCGTGCCGCCGCTGCCTGGAGCCGGTGCGGGAGGAAGTGAATCTGAGCGAGCGGTTCAGGATCAACATCCCCGAGGGGGAGAGCTCAATCGACCTTGTCATCCGTATCCTCGGATTCATAACCGCTGCGCTCGATCCACACCCGCTTTGCCGTCCTGACTGCCGAGGATTATGCCCGGTCTGTGGAATCAATCTAAACGATCATCCAGATCACATATGTCAAGAAAAGAGAGATGACCATGTGCGGCTGCGGGATTTCCTAAAATGATTGAAGGGACAATAACACTCGGCTTCGATCCCGGACTTGCCACCACTGGCTATGGTGTGGTGCAAGCAAGCGATCGCGGCTGGGTGGCGATCGACGGGGGAATCATCAGCACCCCACACGGGACATCGCGTCCGGAGAGGCTGCTCGACATCTACCATGAAGCTCGCGAATTGATCGATCGTCATCACCCTGTCGGGATCGCAATCGAGGAGATCTTCTTCGCTACGAATGCACGTACAGCGATGCTTACGGCGGAAACGCGAGGTGTCCTTCTGATGGCGACACAGGGCCTGCCTGTGCGTGGGTACACCCCGTTACAGGTGAAGAAGAGGATCACGGGCTACGGCAAGGCGCGAAAGCAGCAGGTGCAGGCGATGATAAAGGAGCTCCTTGGGCTCTCCGAGATGCCTCGCCCAGACGACATGGCTGATGGCCTTGCCCTTGCCCTGTGTTACCTGTTCGATCTGCAGGGAGTGAACAAGGAGGAACATGCCTACCTCTAGCATGACGGCAAACGAGCTGCTCCACGTCAAGGGCGAGCCGCAGGAACGTATTGTCCTGTTCGATGGCCACTCCATCGCGTACCGCTCCTTCTACGCCATCCGCGATCTCACCACGCCAAGCGGCATGGCGGTGAACGCCGTCTATGGCTTCTGGCGCTTTCTCACAAAGATCATGCATGAGTTTCCATCACAGTACGTGGTAGTGGCGTTCGACGCCGGCGGACCGACGTTTCGCCACGAGATGTATGAGGAATACAAGGCCAATCGCCAAGAGATGCCCACAGATCTTTCCTCACAGCTCCCGATCATCCAGGAGTTGCTGGCACTTCTTGGCATCAAGGTTATCTACGAGCGCGGTGTGGAGGCAGACGACATTCTGGGGAGCATCGCCCTCAAGGCCGCAGCAAAGGATCTACCCGCCCTGATCGTCACCTCGGATAAGGACCTGGCGCAGCTCGTCGATGAACACATCAACCTCGTGCGCCCGAGCGGGCGCGGGGCCTCCGGCGGGGTTGAAGTACTCGATACAAGCGGCGTGCGTGATCGCTTCGGCGTGGAACCAGGCCAGATCGTGGATTACTTGTCACTGATTGGCGATGCATCTGACAACGTTCCCGGCGTTCCTTCGATCGGGCCCAAGACAGCGGTCAAGCTCCTCACGCAGTTCGGATCCCTCGATGAACTCATCGCCCGCTCCGATGAGATGCGCAACGCTCGCATCCGCGACAAGCTGAAGGAGCATACGCAGGACGCCCTCTTGGCTCGGCGCCTTGTCACCCTTGATCCGAAGATCTCTGTCGGAGAGGTTCCGGACGACTACGCCCTTGCCGGCGTTGATACCTCTGGCTTGGGGGATTTTCTCACCAAACTCAATTTTAGCTCCGTTATGAAAAACCTCGCACTCGAACCATCATCTTCGAAGCGGGAAACCGGGAACGAGATCGAGTCGAGCAAGGTCGAGTATCGTGCCATCACGACGGAAGATGAACTGGCCGGACTTGTGAGTGAGATAGCACAAAGCGTTGAAATCTCGATCGATCTGGAGACGACGAGCACCGATCCGATGAGAGCTCGCGTCGTTGGAATATCCATCTCCACTCGACCATACGTCGGCTACTACGTTCCGGTTGGGCACGACTACCTCGGTGCTCCAGCTCAACTGAAGTTGGAGACAGTCCTTACAGCGCTGCGCCCAGCGATCGAGGGAGAGAGACCGCGCCTGATTGGGCAGAACATCAAGTACGATCTGATAGTCCTTTATCGTAATGGGCTACAGCCACGTGGGATCTCCTTTGATGCCATGATCGCTTCCCACCTCATCAACCCAGAACAGCGGCGGCACAACTTGGAGCAGATCGCCAAGACCTACCTTGATTACGACATGCTCTCATACGCTGACCTTGCCGGGAAGAACGGAAAGATTGCTCAAGTACCGATCGATAAGGTCACATTCTACGCCGCTGAGGATGCTGAGATAGTCTTCCGCGTCAAGGAGATCCTTGTTGCTGGCCTGGAGCGCGTCGGGGCAACGCGGCTATTCGAAGAGGTGGAGGTTCCTCTGGTGAGTGTACTGGCGCGGATGGAAAAGAGCGGGATACTTGTCGATAGGAACGTCCTTGCAGAGCAAGGACGCGATCTGCGCGCGCGACTCGCAGTGATTGAGCACGACCTGTACGAGATTGCCGGTGAGACGTTCAATCCCAATTCGCCTAAGCAGGTCGCAACCATCCTCTTCGATCACCTCGGTCTTCCCGTGATTGAGAAGAAAAAGACCGGCCCTTCGACGAGTGCGCGCGTGTTGAGCGAGCTCGCCGTGCAGCATCCGCTACCGGGGAAGCTGATCGAGTACCGCGAACTGCAGAAGCTCCTGACCACCTACATCGACCGCCTCCCCGAGGCGATTAACCCCGATACTGGGCGCATTCACACGTCATTTCACCAGACATCGACCGCTACAGGAAGGCTCTCCTCGTCTGACCCGAACCTGCAGAACATCCCCACGCGAACCGAGGTGGGGGATCGCATCAGGCGCGCGTTCGTTGCTCCAGAGGGGTCGTTTCTCATCGGGGCCGACTATTCGCAGATCGAGATCCGCCTGTTGGCGCATCTGTCTGGTGATGAGCGTCTGATCGGAGCATTTGTCGATGGTGAGGACCTACATCGCATTACCGCTAGCCGTATCTTTGCCGTTCCTGAAGACAAGGTGACAGACAAACTGCGCAGCGCGGCCAAGCGAATCAACTTCGGGATCATCTACGGAATCAGCCCATTCGGCCT
>JAGGXO010000137.1 GCA_021163015.1 Candidatus Bipolaricaulota bacterium | reverse complement strand
GGTCGGCAAGCGACATGATTCGCGCCCCTTTCCCCACGATCGGTTCCGGCTCCGGGAAAAACTCACCGAAGCGGGAATTGAACCGCCGTGCGATGCGACGCGACAGTTCCAGGTGCTGCACTTGGTCCTCTCCGACCGGTACACCTTGCGCGCGATAGATTAGAATGTCCGCCGCCTGCAAGATCGGGTAGGTGAACAGACCGGCGGAGATGAACTTTCTGCCGGCCGACTTGTCCTTGAACTGCGTCATCCGCGTTAGGTCGCCGTAGGAGGTGACGCATCCAAGGATCCACGCAAGCTCGGTGTGCTCGGGAACGGCCGATTGGATGAATAAGATCGACCGCAATGGATCGATTCCGCAGGCAATTAGGTCGAGGGCCATGTTGCGCGATGCCTCGCGTAGTGCGCTCGGGTCGACCTCGATGGTGATCGCGTGGTAGTCGACGATGCAGTAGACGCAGTCGTTATCTTGCTGAAGCGCAGCCCAATTGCGAAGTGCGCCGAAGTAGTTGCCGATATGCAGTGTCCCTGTGGGTTGAATCCCCGAGAAAATTCTTCTCACAATCATTACCTCCGTCTATTGCCTGAATCATAACTGAGCATTGCTCACGGTTGCTTGCGTCACCAATTTGCCACGCATGTAGACTGTGCAAGCGGTGGTTCTTGCCTACGTGTTCTGGAAGTATAACGATCGCTGTTTGCCTGCCGCAAGGACGTTTTTCTTGACCGATTTGCGCTCTTTGCCGTATCATTCATATGGGTGTTTAATGACAGATAATCCTGGCGAAACGAGCTTGGCCATTCTCATCCCAACTCGCGAGAAAGCGGGTCGGGATGAATACGCCCTTCGCGCCTGCAGGTTGTTGACTCCCTTTCCTTTGCGCCTTTCAGTCATTGCTTCCTTCACAGTAAGCGCTCTTTCCAGCCTTGGAGTACGTCTTTATTGTCCAAACGAGGTCTTTTTGAGGAGGCAAGATGTGCGCGGAAACTGACCACCTCTTTCCCGAACGATCGCAGTGTGTACACAAGGTGAGAGAGCTAGCGGAGACAGGAGTGAGGATCATCGATCCGGAACGTACGTATGTCGAGCCCCAGGTCAAGGTCGCTCCCGGTACAGAGATTCTTCCAGGGACGCACCTGCGCGGCGATACGGTGATTGGGGCGCGCTGTGCGATAGGCCCGGACTGCTACATCGAAGACTCGATCATTGAGGATGACTGCCGCGTGCGTTATTCGGTCCTCGAAGAGGCGCATGTGCGTAGCGAGACAGCGGTTGGTCCGTACGCGCACCTGCGGCCAGGGGCGGACGTCGGCCCCAAAGTGCGGATTGGAAACTTCGTTGAGGTAAAGGCCTCTCGCGTGCGGCGCGGGGCGAAGGCTGGGCACTTGACTTACCTAGGCGATGCGGATGTGGGTGAGGACGCAAACATCGGCGCGGGAACGATCACCTGCAATTACGACGGAGAGGCTAAGCATCAAACAAGCATCGGCAAGCGCGCGTTCATCGGCAGCAACACGTCCTTGGTCGCTCCAGTGACCATAGGGGATGATGCGCTTATCGGTGCCGGCTCGACAATAACAGAGGACGTACCGGACGGGGATCTGGCGCTGGGGCGAGCGCGCCAGGTAAACAAGGAGAGGAAAGATCAAAGGGAGGCAGAGGCCCAATGATTGGAAGGGAGCTGAAGCTGCTGTGCGGAAACGCGAACCACCAATTGGCGGATGAGATATCCTACGCTCTTGGGATTGATCTCTGTGACGCTGCAATCGACCGGTTCAGCGATGGCGAGGTGCGCGTGCGGATTCGCGAGACGGTGCGCGGGGCGGACGTGTTCGTTATTCAGCCGACCTGCCCGCCGGTCAATGATCACCTGATGGAGCTCTTGATCATGATCGACGCTCTCCGACGTGCGTCGGCGCGCAAGGTGATCGCGGTGATCCCTTACTACGGCTACGCGCGGCAGGACCGCAAACACACGGGGCGCGTACCGATCACTGCCCGTTTGGTGGCGAACCTCCTTGAGACTGCCGGCACAGACCGGGTACTTACCATGGATCTCCACGTCGGTCAGATCCAGGGGTTCTTCAACATCCCGGTTGACAACTTGCAGGCAGATCCGATCTTCGCCAACTACTATAAGAAACACGATGCCGATGCGGATGAGACGATCATCGTCTCCCCGGATGCAGGGGGAGCGGTGCGTGCGCGCCTCCTCGCCGAACGTCTCGACTTGCCGATTGCCATTCTTGAGAAACGAAGATCCGCCGATGGATCGCAGGTGCAGGTGGTGAACGTCATCGGTGATGTCTCCGGCAAGCGAGCGATTCTGGTCGATGACATCGTATCGTCGGGTTCGACCCTCATCCTCGCCGCCAATTCTCTCCTCGAACATGGTGCCACAGATGTGCATGCCTACTGTACTCACGGTGTCTTCTCGGGGAACGCGTTGGAAGTGCTGGCGCAATCTCCCTTGAAAAAGGTGGTCGTTACTAATACCATTTTCGAAGAACAGGCGGAGAAGAGTGATATTGTCGAGTACATCCCCGTGGGAGAGCATTTGGCGAAGACGATTCGCCGAATCTTCGAGAACAAGTCGGTAAGCCACCTTTTCCCACATTACTAGAAGAACTGTAGGAGTGGAAATGTCTGTAACACTGAATACAAGATTGCGCTCGGATGGAAAGGCGAATGCGCTGCGTCGCGAGGGATTGGTGCCAGCGATAGTCTACGGCCCGAGCATGGAGAACATTCCTCTTGTCATCGATCGACGTGACCTTCATGAGCTCTTTTCTCGTATAACGCGTAGTTCGCGCATCGAACTGTCAATCAGTGATCACGAAGAGGCGGAGACGCTGGATGTATTCGTGAAAAGGGTTCAATATAATCCGATCACCGATGAGCCGATCCATGTAGATTTCTATCATCCGGACCCCAATACCCCGCTCAAGTTGCACGTCCCGATCAAGGTCATCGGTGAAGCGCCAGGGCAGAAGGCCGGTGGGTTCCTGAACGTTCTCTTTGACACGGTGCGCGTGTATGGCCTTTCTAAGGACATTCCTCACTTGATCACTCTCGATATAAGCGAGCTTGAGATGGGTGAAGGCATTCGCGTGCGCGATGTCGACTTCGGCGACGTCACTCCCCTTCTCTCACCGGAACGTGCGTTGGTGACAATTGTCGCGCCGCGTGGCATGGAACTGGAAGAGGAAGAGGAAGAAGAGGAAATGCTGGAGACTGCAGCAGCGGAAGAGGGCGCACCCGCTGAGGAATCAGAAGGCGAGAGCGAAGAGGGATGATTGAAGGCCGTCTTCGGGCTGGGTAACCCAGGACTTGAATACGCGCTTAGCCGACATAACGTCGGATTTGATGTCATCGATCTCTATCGCAAGAGGCATTGCCCGCGGCTAAAAGGACGTTTGATCGATTCGGCTCTTGTTTACAAGAGCCGCGATCTTTTTCTTGTCAAGCCGATGACGTACATGAACGCAAGCGGCAAAGCGGTGAAGGCGATCATCGAGCGCCTCCAAATCTCTTATGAAGATGCGCTCATCGTCTATGATGATCTGGACATTCCTCTGGGAGATATGAAGATCCTTGCCGCGGGTGGTCCGGGATCGCACAAGGGGATGATGTCCATCGTTTCATCGCTGGGGAGTGAAGAGATTCCTCGATTGCGCGTCGGGATCGGACATGAGGGGAGGCCTCCGGATCAAGTGAATTATGTCCTTGGGAAGTTCACAGACGCGGAGTGGGAAAAGATCTATCCCATCCTTGAGCGCAGCGCGGAGGCAATCGCCACATTTCGGACAGAAGACATAAATGCCGTCATGACCCGCTTCAACAGGCATCGCCGGGTTGTGAACGATGACTAGAAAGCTATACTCTGGCGTGTGATGAGAGTGTGTCTGATTCCAGGAGGAACCGACGATGTACGACCGATTCTCGCGTGAATCGATGGAGATAATCGCCTTCTCTCAGGAGGAGGCGGAGGAATGGCGCCACAGCTATGTGGGGACGGAGCATCTCCTTCTTGCCTTCCTGAGGACTAAGGGGAGCAACGTATTCCGCTTTCTCACCACGCACGGCGTAACCTACGAAAAGGTCTCCGCCCTGCTGGAATCTGAAAAGGGGCGAGGAAAGGTGCGCCTCTCCGCCGATGATCTGGAACCGACGCCGCGCCTGAAGCGCGTGATGAAGATCAGTTTCGAAGAGGCTCGACGCGCTGGACTGAACACTATTCGCCCCGAGCACTTGCTGATGGGGATGCTGCGCGAAAGCGAGGGGACTGGCGCAGCGATTCTCCTTCACCTGGGGATCGACCTCAGTAAGACACGCGCGTACTTCCTCCCTTCTGCCGGAGTGGGGATGGCCCTGAGAGCGACGCGGCGACCGCAGCAGCAAAAGAAGGGCGACCTGTCCGACTTCGGGCGTAACCTGATCGAGGAAGCCGAGGCGGGGCGACTTGACCCGGTGATCGGGCGCGATGAGGAGATGGAGCGGATCATACAAATACTCACCCGTCGCAAGAAGAACAACCCGGCATTGATCGGTGAATCCGGAGTCGGGAAGACGGCGATTGTTGAAGGCCTGGCGCAAAAGATCGTGAGTGGCGATGTGCCGAATCTCCTTCGTTCGAAGGAGATCATCGAGCTTGACATGGCGTCGATTGTCGCCGGGACGAAGTACCGCGGTGAGTTCGAGCAGCGCCTGAAGACACTGATCAATCAAGTGATGGAGTCAGACGACATCATCCTGTTTATCGATGAATTGCAGACCGTTGTTGGTGCCGGTGGAGCCGAAGGTGCGATCGACGCTTCCTCTATCCTTAAGCCACCGCTTGCAACTGGAGCGATCCAGTGTATCGGCACGGCTACCCTTGATGAGTATCGCAAATCCGTGGAGAAGGACCCAGCTCTGAAGCGCCGTTTCAAGACGATCCTTGTAGAGGAGCCGTCCGTGGAAGAGACGGTGAAGATCATGAAAGGCCTGCGCCCGCATTACGAGCGCCACCACGGCGTGAAGATCACCGACGAAGCCCTGTATCAAGCGGCTCGCCTTTCGGATCGTTATGTCACCGATCAGTTCCTCCCGGACAAAGCGATCGACCTAATCGATGAGACGGCGGCGCGGATCAAGCTCCAGAGCACGCTGCTGCCAGATGATGTTCGCGAGCTGATGAGTGATATGGAAGACCTAGACGAGCAGGAACATGCAGCTGTCGCCGCGCAGGACTACGAGACGGCGGCGCGCCTGCGCGATCGCAAGGCCGAGCTGGAAGAAGAGATCGGGCGTTTAACAGGTAATTCACACTTGGCGAATGAGCTGCAGGCAACGGGAAAGGACGTGGCACAGGTAGTCTCCATGTGGACGGGGATACCGATTGGGCACGTCCAGGAAGAAGAGACGACGCGTCTGGTGAACATGGAAGACAAGATCCATGACCGTCTCGTCGGGCAGCACGACGCCGTGCAGGCGATCTCCCGTTCAATCAGGAGAGCCTATGCTGGTGTGAAGAACCCGCGGCGGCCTGTTGGCGTGTTCATGTTCCTCGGGCCAACTGGAGTTGGCAAGACCGAGCTTTCAAAAACCTTGGCCGAGTTTCTGTTCGGTGATGAGGACGCGCTGATCCGCGTCGACATGTCCGAGTACATGGAGCGCTTCTCAGTCTCTCGCTTGACCGGAGCACCTCCGGGGTACGTCGGTTACGAAGAAGCCGGGGAGCTGACGGAGAAGGTGCGGCATCGACCGTACTCCGTGATCTTGTTTGATGAGATCGAGAAGGCACACCGCGACGTGTTTAACATCCTACTACAGGTTATGGAAGACGGCATATTGACCGATTCGCAGGGCAGGCGTGTGGACTTCCGCAATGCGGTCCTCATTATGACTTCAAACGTGGGGAGCGAGATGATTACCGACCGCGGTACGCTTGGCTTCAGCGATGAAGAGGTAGACTCAGAGGAATCGTACAAAGAGATGAAGGACCGCGTGACCGGCGAGGTGCGCAAGGTATTCCGGCCAGAATTCTTGAACCGCTTGGACGAGGTTATCGTCTTCCATCAGTTGACGCGTGAGCAGGTGCTCGAGATCGCCAATCTGATGATCGACGAGCTAAGAGCGCGTCTGCAGGAGGAGCACGGAATCACCCTCACCCTCGATGACTCAGCGAATGAGCTTCTAATAGAACAGGGTTACGATTCCAAGTACGGCGCGCGTCCGATGCGGCGCGCGATCGAGCGGCTGATGGAGAACCCGATCTCCGAGCTGATCCTTAACCGTTCCTTCGAGCACGGAGCGACGATCGTCGCCTCGGCG
>JAGGXO010000080.1 GCA_021163015.1 Candidatus Bipolaricaulota bacterium | reverse complement strand
CGGCAGGTTCGATGGCGAGCGCTACCTCGAGCTGATGGAGCGCTACAAGATCACAAAGCTGTGCGCCACCCCGACGGAGTACCGCCTGTTCGCACAGCTTCCCGATATGAGCAAGCACAACCTCTCCCTCACTGACGCGGTCTCCGCCGGCGAGCCGCTAAATGTAGAACCGATCGAGGCGTTCAAACGAGCCTTTGATGTGACAATCCGCGACGGCTACGGCCAGACGGAGAGCGTCTGCCTGGTCTGCAACTACCCCGGCCTCGAAGTGAAGCCGGGAGCGATGGGCAAGCCAACGCCGGGGACGGGCGTGACGCTGATCGACGAACAGGGAAACCCAGTTAGCAAGGGAGAGGTGGGCGAGATCGCCCTTCGGCCAGACAGCCCAGCGATCTTCGATGGCTACTGGAAGGCTCCGGATCTGGACAAGGAGGCGTTCTCCGGTGGGTGGTATCGGACTGGCGATCTGGCGCGAATGGACGAGGACGGGTATCTCTTCTTCGAGGGGCGGGCCGACGACGTTATCATCACCTCGGGGTATCGCATTGGGCCGTTCGAGGTGGAGGACGCGCTTGTCAGCCACCCGGCGGTGGTAGAGGCAGCAGTTGTCGCCGCTCCGAATCGCGATCGGGGGGAGATCGTCAAGGCCTTCGTCATCCTTGCTGAGGGGTATTCCCCGTCCGATGAGCTCGTCAAGGCGCTGCAGGACCACGTGAAGAGGGTCACCGCTCCGTACAAGTACCCGCGCGCTATAGAGTTTGCAAAGGAACTCCCGAAGACCACGAGCGGGAAGATAAAGCGCGCCGTCCTGAAAAAGCGCGAGTGGGAAGGATGGGATAGACATTGAACAGAAAATACGCACTGGCAAAGGGATTGGTCTTTGGGGTAATCATTCTCCTTTCCTCCTTTGCTGCGTTTCCCGGAGGGGTCGGCTTGGACCTATCGGTCTGCACGGTCGACCTCTCCGGACCGTTTGCCAAGGCACACACTGCAGCCAGCAGTGCCCTTACCGCGCTCGGGGTAACAGGTTCAAGTGCGACTCAGATCTTGCAGGACCTCGACACGGGCCTGGCCGATATCGAGGAAGTCTACCCGATCGAGTACTTCCCTTTGCCGATGATTGGAGGAACGATCGAGATCGGCCTTCCGTTCATCATCATCGACAAGGTCTCCTTCTCCGGAGGGTTGCTCAACGATTTCATTCTGCGAGGTGTTGCTGGAATGGCCGGCTACAGTATTCCTCAACCGATCGTTTCCAACTTGCAGGTTGACCTCGGAAGCGAGACGGCGGACGTAACCGCTGATCTTCAAGTATCGGCGTTCAAGCTGACGTGCGAGGTGGCAAAGCACCTCGACCTCCTCGTTGCCGGGATCGAGCTTGGAGCGGGCGTGGACCTCATCCAGGGAAGCATCGTTCCCACGCTCACAGTCACTGCTCCAGCGCATCAGACGGAGGTTAATGCGGCAATCACAGCGCTACATCTCGATGGCTTTGCCTGGACGACCTTTGCTGGCCACATCAGCGGTCAGATCGAGCTCGGGCCACCGTTCCTGCGCCTGGTGGTGCAGGGATCATACCTTGTGCCACTGAGTGAAGAGAGCGGATGGTGGGGAATAGCCAGTGGCAAAGTATCAGGAAAGATAGGATTGGTGATCCGATTTTGATCGACGACAAGACACTGCTGCAAATGGCAAACGACGTGATGAAGAATGCGTACTGTCCCTACTCGAACTTTCCGGTGGGAGCGGCCATCCTTTGCTCTGATGGCACGGTGTTCACCGGAGTGAACGTGGAGAACGCAGTGAATGGGCTATCCATCTGTGCCGAGCGCACCGCGATCTTCAAGGCCGTCTCCGAGGGGCACCACGACTTCGTCAAGCTCGCGGTGACGTGCAAGGGCGACCATTGTCAGCCCTGCGGGGCATGCCGTCAGGTGATCTACGAACACGCGCCAGACATCAAGATCCTCATGGGAAACCCAGAGGGCAAGTTCGTGCGCACCACCATCCGCGACCTGCTGCCGGAGGCGTTCTCGCTGTAGCAATTGAGTGAGCGGGAGATTGAACCATTGAACGATTGAACGAGGTGAAGGGATATTGAGGCATACTAGACCTCACCACGAAGAGCACCAAAGGACACGAAGAATGGAAGTGGAAGCAAAGACCGCGCTCCTGATCAATCTCAACATTCAACAACTAAGGAGTGGAACCAAGCAACCTTTCTTTGACTCAAGAGACACACCATCGGCGAACGATTATTCCAGAGGGTGAAGACTGAGTGAACCGATCTCCCGATGACTTAGTCACTCAATCATCTGATCGCTCTAGTTTCCTGTGACGCGTTCGACAATGAGCTGCGGAGCTCTGACCTCTTTGTCGCTTATCTTGTATGCCTGCGCGACCATCTCCTTCGCCTGTTCCAGGTTCGCTTCGCTGTTCACGTGCAGAACGGCCAAAGGCTCGCTCTTGTTCACCTGCTCGCCGACCTTGCACACGACCTTGATTCCCACCGCTGGATCGATGACGTCGTCCTTGGTGAAGCGACCGGCACCGAGCAGGTTCGCCGCCCGTCCGATCGACAGGGCGTCAAGGTTCGCCACTATGCCACTTTGTGGCGCTGAAACCTCGATCTGTTTGCTTGCGGTCGGCAAGAGTTCCAAGTCATCCACAACAGCGGAGTCACCGCCCTGGTTCTTGACCATCTGCACGAACTTCTCTAGCGCGGAGCCATCGTGCAACAAGCCGCGTAGGTGCTCAACGACCTGAGAGTGATCGCCAATCTTTCCCGAGAATAGAACGAGTTCTGCCCCGAGGGCGCAGCAGAGGTCCTCGAGGTCCTGCGGGCCGTGCCCTTTTAGAGTATCGATTGCCT
>JAGGXO010000182.1 GCA_021163015.1 Candidatus Bipolaricaulota bacterium | reverse complement strand
TCCTTGGACAGATCGCGGCCGAGGTCCTCGGCGTGCCGCTTGATAAGATTATCGTCTACTCCTCAGACACCGACATGACCCCGTTCGACGTGGGAGCCTACGCCTCCTCGACCACCTACGTCTCTGGCACGGCGGTCAAGCGAGCCGCGGAGAAGGTGCGTGAGCAGATCATCGATGTGGCCGCTGAAATGCTACAGGTGGATCGATCACAGCTCATCGTTGCGGACGAACAGGTGCGAACGCCGGATGGAAAGAGCGTGACGCTTGCCAAGGTCTGCGAGCAGGCGATGTACATCAAGGATCAGTTCCAGATCGGATCGACCGCCTCCGGGTTGATGCACCAGTCGCCTCCCCCGTTCATGGCCAGCTTCGCCGAGATCGCCGTGAACACTGAGACGGGGCAGCTGAAGATCTTAAACTACGTAGTTGCTGCTGACTGCGGCACGGTGATCAATCCGAAGATGGCCGAGGGTCAGGTGGAGGGAGCGATTGCTAACGGGATTGGCTACGCGCTCACCGAGGAGATGCAGCTCAGCCCGACCGGTGGTGTGCGCAACCCGAACCTGTTCGATTACAAAATCCTGGGAATGCTCGATATGCCCCCACTCGATGTCGTCCTCGTCGATTCCTACGAGCCGACCGGACCGCTGGGGGCGAAGTCGATCGCCGAGATCGGGATCAACGCGCCAATCCCCACACTCGCCAACGCGATCTACGATGCAGTCGGTCTGCGATTGACGAAGACGCCATTCACGCCCGAGAAGATCTTGGCGGCACTGCAAGCGAAGACGTGAAACAGTGGCGGGTTATGAGTAACGAGTAATGAGAAAGGACTCTCGCAGAGGCCTGTCGACGTCCGAAGCACAAGCAGGCGTAGAGAATGGCATGACTAGGTAGAAGAAGTAAGACAGACTGAGGGCGGTGGTGGATGACTTGCCGCCCTCGTCTCTTGTGCTCGGGGCGAGATGCGCAGGTCCTTGTGAAAGTAATTGATAACGAGGTGATAGGTGTGAGACGAAAGATGTTCGCGGGTGGAATAATGTTCCTCTTGGTCATCCTCTCAATCGCCGCTGTGGCGTTGGCGAATAGCTCTCCAATGGCTAGCTTCTCGGTCTCGCCAGGGGAGGATGGCTCGTACTCGGTGCTGTTTGATGCCTCCGCATCACAGGATTCCGATGGAAACATCATCTCCTACCAGTGGGTGTTTGGCGATGGGTTCAGCGGATCAGGAGAGACAAAGAAGCACACATACGCTGGCCCGGGAAAGTACGAAGTAATCCTGATGGTCTTTGACAACGAAGGGGACGCGGGCAGCTTCAAGGAGACGATCGCCGTCTCCGACGGGAGCGTCGCTCCACTGACCCCTGCGGGAGAAGATCAGGGTGATCGTAAGATTTATCAGCGGGCAAACGTTCTAACAGGAGTGCACGTCGGCCAAGCAGCTCCCCTGTTTGCTCTGCCCGGCTTCGACGGACTGCAACACAGCCTCTCCGACTACTTGGGAAAGGTCGTCATCCTTGAGTTCTGGCGCACCACCTGTCCGCACTGTATCTCCTCGATGCCACACTTGCAGGATCTTCTAACGCGCTTCGGAGATCAAGGATTGGTTGTGATCACTGTGGTCGTCAATCACGCGTGGCAGGATGCCACCAGTTTCTTCGCCAAGGAGGGCTACACCGACTTTGTCTCGCTCTATCAGCCGGACGGCCTCGACAAGAGACCTTCGGAGGTATACAACGTGCACGGGGTGCCACATACGCTACTCATCGATCGGTATGGGGTTATCCGCCACACCGGCAGCCCAGAGAGGATCTACGATACGACGATCGCGCCGTATCTATCCAAGTAGTGGCCCAGATCAGTATGGCGGCCAGTGTGAGCAAAACACCTGGCCACAAGAGGCGAGTCCTTTGCTGTTTCTAGTGGCAGCAAATCCTTGACGCTAAAGGATAAGAACATGTTTTCTTGTAGCGTGAGCAGCTTGTCTGCCACGTTGGAAGATGGCTCAGGCTGGTAGGGAAACGTGGGAAGCAAGCTCCAACGCCAGGCAGGCCCGTCTTTCCCATTGTGTTAGCCAGTGTGACCAAGACGACTCATCACGAAGAGGGGACCACGCAGGCCGACGCGGTCCCCTTTGATCTCCCTAAATGACCACCCAAATGAGATGCCTTGCCGTTGGTGACTTCGTGCTGAATAGTAGAAAGGCACCTACTTCGGGCTATCGTCCGCAGCCAGGCATGATCGACTCCGCTGCTTTGATCACTGGATACGCGGTGGGAGGAGCTGTGAGGAGTGGGTGCGTCCCGATCTGTGCCGCGAACAGGGCGCTGATGGGAATCTTCGCCTGAATGGCAAGACCAATGACGTTTGTCAGTTCGCCCGTGCTGGCCCCAGCAACAACCTCTCCACCAAGAATCACCCCTGAGGCCTTACCAGCGATCAACTTGACGTACTGGGAATGCGTTCCTGCTATCGTCCCCGGGTGTTTGTCCACGCCGGTGAACGTTCCGATCGCAATATCGAATCCCTCTTTCCTGGCCGCCGTCTCGGTCAGCCCAGCAACACCAAATCCTGTGTCGCCTATCGCCGTGGCAAAGATGGAGATCGTCCCACTGAACGTCTTTACCACTGATAACTGATACAGGTTGGTGCCGGCAACGCGGGCCTCGGACGCCGCAGTAGAAGCAAGCATGACTCCCGTTGCCTTTCGTGTAACAAAGTCGCGCTTCTCGGCACAGTCGCCAACAGCGAAGATGTCTGGGATCTCCGTGCGCATGTATTCGTCAACGCGGATACATCCTTTAGAATTGAGCGGGATCCCAGCCTTCTCAGCAAGATCCGTGTTGGGAGCATATCCCATGGAAAGGATAACGGCGTCCGCTTCGATCTTCTCGCCGTTCATCAGCTCAACGCCTGTAGCCTTCCCCTCGCCCAGAATCTTCGTCACCCCAACACCGGTTCTGATCTTGACACCGCGCTTTGTGAGCATCTCTTCCGCCTGCTGGGCGATTTCTGGATCGAAGGCTAGCCCAAGCACGTGCGGCAGAATCTCGACGATCGTCACATCCTTTCCCAGCTTGGTGATCTCATCGGAAACCTCAACGCCAATGAACCCACCACCGATCGTTACAATCTTCTTGCATTCCTGCAGCTTGGCCAGAGTTCGATCCAGGATTTCCTTGTCCTTCGGGATAGTAAACACATTCTCCAGATCCGTTCCGGGCAGCCAGGAAGGAACGCGCGGCTTCGATCCGGTGGCAAGGACCAACTTATCGTAGGATATCTCTTCGCCATCTTCTGTGCGGCAGACCTTGCCCTTGGCGTCGATCTCCGTTGCGTGCGAGACCTTGTACTCTATCCCCGCCTTGGTGAAAACCCCATCCGGGATGAGATCCTTATCGCTACTCTCGAGTGAGCCAAAGATATAAGGAATTCCGCATGGTACGATCGTCTGCTTTGTGTCGCGCAGGACGAGGAATTCCTTACCCGGATAACAGGATTTTCCCACTGTTGCAGCAACAATCCCCGCTGCGCTTCCACCAATCACCAATACGTCTGTCTTCATCAAGTTGCCTCCATATTTGACTTACATTTTCAGTATTTGCTAACTCGGTAATTCTACGCCCCACGGCGGCGTTTTGAAAGGTCCTTCCATCACGCCCTACGAGACTGAGCAAAACGCGCGATCGGTCGAATACATTCGCGTAAATCGGCGATAAGTCATCGACGGATCGTGATCTCACTAGCCGTCAACTATGCACTGCACGTGTCGCGCTGTGGGAGCTGAGCAGCCTTACTCGGAGGCCATCGGATGTGTACAACGCACATAGCCCCTTCCCCATACGCTGTTGACTGATCGCTACGGAGCGATCCTCCAAACCGACAGCTCGGAAAGAATCTTCGACACAACGATCGCGGCCTACCTATGAGGAAGTGAGAATCCTCTGCGGCCATACCCAGCTCATAAGTATCCGAAGCACTGCCACCACGGCCTGAATCGCCCACAATTACCTGCTCGGACGAAACGTTTCAATCCCCTGCAGGGGTTGATTCCCCGCCCCTTGGGGCGTGCTTCTCACAAAGCCTCTTGATACACCGTCCGCTTGCGGCGGGGTACTTCATTCTAACGCTTCGGCTTAGCCGTGCGTGTTCTTGTGTCGGTTGAATTGGCCTTGTCATGCAGGATAAATCAACAATGTAATTATTACATGATGGCTCTAAAATAAAGCAGAGCACCATTTTTAAAGGGGATGGTTTCGTAGCTCAAACCATGCTCTTTGCATATTTCTCGCAACTCCTCTTCTGAATACAGTGTGCCCCTGATTGTGCTTCGAACCTTGTTTCGCTCCAGCACAGGAACGCTGCAGATGAAAACGGCGCCTGGAGCTGCAACTCGCTTAACCTCTTGAAGAACTTTGTTAATGTCGTTGAAGAAATTCAGCGAAAGAATACAAAGGGCGATATCAAAGAGGTTATCATCAAACGGAAGGTTATCTGCGCTCGTCACATAAAATCCTGCATTTGTGAAGCCGGCATTCCTGAAGCTCTTGACGGCTTTTCTCAAGAGACCCGGGCTAATATCAGTACCTGTATATTGGTTATCATTTGGCAGGAAATTGACAGCACTGCCACTGCCTGTGGCTAATTCGAGAACACGTTTCTCATGTACGCCTTGCAGTTCTTTGCGGAGAATTCCATAGTGCTGGTTCATATCGCCACCGAATTTGTTGGGAAAGATAGACTTTGCCATGATGACATCATATAAGAACGAAAAGGCATCTCCAAGCCAGGGCTTGAACTTCAACAGATTGCCTCCATCTTCAACAACATAGTGCAATTCCTTCTTGCTAATGACCTTTGTTCCATTCTTCAGCATTTCATACTCCTGCCTGGTGACTGCGAGCCGATCGGCCGGGCGCAGCTCCTTAACGGGCTTCTTAGCCGCCTACAGAATACCTATCACTTGTTTATGCTGCCACTATCCCCGCGGCACTTCCGTCGATAACTTGTACGTCAGTCTTCATCTCTAAGCCTCCGTAGTTTCTGAGGTATGCTTCTTTCCGCATGCACAATTCTACGCCGCAGAAGGCCATTTCAAAAGCCCTCTTGCTGTGAGTAGAGCCGCTGTGGGGGAGCAGTATCGATCTCTTGTCATGCTCTTTCACTACCGCAATGTCAGTGTGGCAGGAGATCCCAGTCCTCCCACTTCTCGCGGCCGAGCGGAGCGTAGGTGCGTACGATGTAGGGCTTTGTGAGCTGTGCAGGGGGATAGCTCAACGCGGGCAGGCAAGCGGAATCAATTACTCGATTCCTTGAAGACGACACATGTAGCTCGTTGCCGAGCAGCCGATGCGTCTTGATGCTCTCTATGTCCTCCTTGCTGATAGATATAACGTCGATCTTTCCCTCTTCGTACATGGAGAGCGCCTTCTGACTATCGGCGATCATGTAGCAGAGGACCTCGTCTATGTTGACTTCATCCAAATCGTAGTAGGTGACGCTCTTGTAGAGGACGATCCGATCGCTCACCCACTGGCCAAGGACATACGGCCCGTCGGTGACGATGTGCTCAGGCATTGTCCAGTCGATCCCGTAATCTTCAACGATGCTCCGCGGCTGCGGGTAGAAGACAGGATCTGATACGAGGGCTGGGAAGCAATCGTTCGGCTCGCTGAGCGTGAAGCGCACAGTGTGGTTGTCGATAGCACGCACTCCGGCATCTCGCGCTCGCCCACGGCCGTTGTTGTACGCCTCCGCTCCCCTGAGGATGTAGAGGGTTTGTGCTAGGGGTGATCCTCCTTCAGAATCTAGTGTTCGCTCAATGGCGAAGACAAGATCGTGGGCCGTCACCGGCGTGCCGTCGCTCCACATCGCATCCCGGCGCATATGGAACGTCCAAGTAATGCCGTCATCCGAAACCTCCCAGCTGATGGCTAGGCGCGAAACGACCTTGTGCGTCTCATCGTCGATGTCGGTCAACCCAAGAAATAGAGCGTGATCTATCTGTTGGGAGGAGGCGGCCGTCGCGTAGCTTGGATCGATCGTCGTGGGGTTGCTCCCCAGGTTCCAATGTAGAACCTGCTCCTGCGCAAGAGCGTTTAGGCTCATAACTACCATCAACATGAGGCCGAGCGCGAATACCCTTTTCATCGTTCTCCCTTCCGATCAGCGTAGATTAGCGCGCCACTGGGCTTGTGGCAAGGTTTGCCACGAAAGTGCAAGAGCATTTCACCACGACGGGCACAAATGATGGAATCAAGTCCTTTCTAATCATGCCTTCGCGTCCTTCGTGGTGGGCTGCTTCTTCATCCAAGGCCATTAGTCCCAACCTCGAACATCCGTGTTGCGATCAAGCACCGTTTCCAGCATCCTTGCGTTTCCAGTATACTTGCTGACTAAGCCTATGGCGTGTAATCACTTTGGAGGAACAATCGTATGAGCGACAAGACCATGGAGAAGATCGTTGCCCTGTGCAAGCGGCGCGGGTTCATATTTCAATCGAGCGAGATCTACGGTGGAATCGGTGGATTCTGGGATTACGGCCCACTGGGCGTGGAGATGAAGCGAAACATCAAGGATGCCTGGTGGCACGACATGGTCACAGGCAACGACGATACGACGGCACCTGCGGGTGCGCCCAGCAATTACTCCATGGTTGGCCTCGATTCGAGCATCATCATGCACCCACAGGTGTGGAAGGCAAGTGGGCACTACGATCTGTTCCACGATCTGTTCGTCGACTGCAAGACGTGCAAACAGCGCTTTCGCGTGGATCAGTTCCAAGATACCCGGTCCCCGCCCAACCGCACCAGCCCCCCGGGGGACCACAGGGGGGGGACCACCC
>JAGGXO010000175.1 GCA_021163015.1 Candidatus Bipolaricaulota bacterium | reverse complement strand
TCTTTTTCTCATCGAGCCCCGCCAGTATGTTGGCGTACAGCGTCCGTTCTCCTGGGATATGAATCCCAGGAGAGATCTCCACAAGCGGAACAAGAACGAATCGACGTTCATGCATACGGGGGTGAGGAATCTGGAGGGTGTCGTCGCGATAGATCTGCCCCTTGTAAAGCAGAATGTCGACATCTATCGTGCGCGGGCCAAAGCGGAAGGTCGCTTCTCTGTTTCCTGTACGCTCGGTCTCTTTGCACAGCGCTAGGAGCTTCAAGGGAGAAAGATCGGTATTCCCCGCGACAACAATGTTCAGGAACCATGGCTGATCGGCATACCCGACCGGCTCCGTCTCGTAGAGGGAGGAGCGTCGCACAACATCAACGCCCCGCTCTTCGAGAAGCGCGAGCGCATCTTCGATCTGCTCACGCCTGTTCCCGATGTTCGACCCCAGTCCTAGGTAGACTAGGGTGTCGCATTCTACCTCTCTTTCTTCAGCTCTATCGCTGCACATCTCACTCTTCCCAGCCCCATCGGGTGAAGCTTCTCCACCCGTACGGCAATCTTTTGCATGCGTGGGAACCCCTCAAGCATGGCGTCTGCGATTCGATCGGCGAAAGACTCGATGAGAAGATAATTTCTTGCCCGATTGATATCGCGAACGACCTGCACCATCTTCGAATAGTCGATGGAGTCTTCCAATCGATCGCTTGTAAGCGAGGGATGAAAGTCTCCCTCCGCCCGCAGATCGATCGAGAAGTGATTCCCTTCCGTTCGTTCTGCATCGTAGTAGCCATGGAAACCGATCACTTCGATCCCACAGACCTCGATGCGTGCGCTTGTAAGCCTATGTTTCATCTCTTCTCTTCGCCTGGCACATGCTCTTCGCTTGCTATTAGCGCATCGAAGTCGCCAACGCGCATGTAAAGGTCAACGACGCACGCTATTAATCCCTGGCGGTTGTTCCTCACTTCTATTGATCCTGCATGTGAATCGACATCTCTTGTGTAGCGATCGATGGCTTCTCCAAGCATTGCGAGCTCATCTATCGCCTGCGCGTAGTCAGATTCCGCAAGGGAGGTTTTGAGCTTCCCCTCTGCCTTCAAGTATTCGCGCCATAGATCCCTCTCACTCTCCGCCTCAAAGAGGGATGGATCGAAGACGCGATTGCTCCGGGCACTGGAGATAGTACTTAGCTTCCTATACGAGTCGAGCAGCGAGCAAGATCCTTCCCTGTTCATTGCATCTTGCAATGCCCGTGCACAGTTTCTGCTTCGATAGGGGTTAGCTCTCACTTCCTTTGGAATCGCGGAAGTAATCAGCGATGTAATCTTTTCACTTCTATCAAGGTACTCAAGAAAGTGCTCTTCGAGACATGTGCGAAGTCTCTTCTCCAGTTCTTCTCCCTTAATCGTGGGAGCGAGGACTCGGTACTGTTCGCTCACCGACCCAAGCATCGATGCAAGATCAAGATCGATCTTCTCGTCGATCATCAGACTGGCCAGATCATCTGCTATGCCGACGATCCGCGGAAGATGCACGTCGTTTCCCAGCAGAAGATGGCAGCAAAGATCGTCGCATCTCACGGCAATAGCAATGGCGAGCCCTTCCACGGTTCCTTGAACTATGCCTGTTTCTGCGCGGGATTTCCCTCCCTCTTCGAGGGCGATGCAGACGCTTGGGTCTTCACCGTCAAGCTTGGCATATATCGCTCCAGCGATCCCGTGCAGTGATGGAAACTCGCGCACAATCCACGTAGCCAGGTCTGCTTGCGAGAGGAACGCTACCCGATCGACCGTTTCCACTGACGCGTCCAACACCCGTGCAATCTGTTCTGAGAGCAAACGTAGGCGCTCCGTCTTCTCCCACAGCGATCCCAGGTTCATTGCGTCGCTCATTCCACGTAGACTGCGAACGTGATCGGCCAGTGATGTCTCGCGGTCTCGCGCAAAGATGGCCTTGCAACCGCGCAGTGCACTCTGCGCCACGCGTTCGTAGCCCGCGCGTACAGCATCTCGATCGACCGTGCCATCCGCAAATCCGACGAATCGAACGACGCTCTCTCGGTCAACAGCAAGAAGGACAAGACCAGCTTCGCGCAACGCAGTCGCAACCAGTGGAGTTGGAAGATCAGAAGGCAGGTTCACAACACCACTCACCGGTTCCGGGAACTCCACTTCATCCGCGATATCCTGCAGCAGTCCTTCAGGAAATCGAGCAGGTGTGGCAGCTTCACGCGCAGCTTCGGCGATAGCATCCGTCACCATCTGCCCGCGCCTATCCGGGTTAACAATAACCCCTCGCCCAGCCAGTGCCTGTTCGTAATCGTCTGGAGATGAAAGCACAACCTGCTCTTCCTGATTAGTCCGCCAGTGACCGCGCGTCACGCGGTCCGCTACTATGTTCTCCACACTGGCGCTAATCACCCGCTCACCGTACAAACAAACGAGATGCCGGATCGGGAAAAGAAGTCTGGCTTGTGACGGATCAAGATTGTTCAGTTCCTTGTGTTCGGTGTTGGTTGCCACACTCTTCAGGATGCCGGAGACGACGCCTGTCAACTTGCGGTCAGTGAAGCGTTCTTCCGGAAGGTCACTTGCGATCAATGCCACTCGGCGGGGCGTGTAGAACAGCCTGATCTCTTGCTGCGCTCGGCTATTTTCAGCCAGAGCCTCGTCCACACGCGATGAAAGGTTTGCGGCAATCGTCTGGAGGATCTCTCTTGACATCTCAGCAGTTGCTATTTCAAGGAGGAGATCAGGCATCTTGCGCCTCCAAGTACTTACTTGCGCAGCCACGGGCCAATCCCGCTGTGCGCGAGACTCGCTCGAATTGCTCCCCAGCGCTTCGCGTATCATGCAGAGCAAGGAGCAAATGCAGGTACACGGACGCAAGGACGTGCTCGTATGCTGGCAAGTAGAGCCCGAGTGCGAGTGCTCGTTCGCACTCAACAGCATGCAATTCCAAGAACGCATCGATCCGTTCGGGATCGACGCTCTCCAGAGCGTACGCCGCAGTCTGCCGGCCACGCTCAGCGGGAGCATCTCCATCCTCACCTTCCACACAGGTTGACAGGCGTCCGAGAGAGTATTCGGCCCTGGTTGGCATCGGGGCAAGTTTGACTCCGCTCAACTCGTGCAGATACGATATGCTCCCCACCTCAATTCGATCGACAAGGACACGCCAACCCGATGTTCGCGCATCCAGATGGGGCTGATCCCACTCACAGGCAACGAAGCGCACGTCCCTAGCAAGCAGGTCCAATCCAACAGCCTGCAAGCTCTCAATGAACCTGTCTCGCAGTTGGTTTCCTGAAGTCTGCTGCGTGACCTGCAGGCACTGATCGATGACCGGGTGAAGCGGGTCGACCCCATAGGGAGCCCGCGATGGATCGATAATTGTCACCGTCTGACAGGCACACCATGCGACACGGCCGAGGACTCCGAAGAAGACATCTGGAGTCAACCCGCCAACTGGGAGCGATCCATAAGAGGGAATGGCCGAACACCCTTCAGCCTCCCAGAATTCCTGCAGGCGAAGGGCGATCCCTTGTGAACCCATCCTACCCCTTGACCGCTTCCTCCTTAGCCATCGTCGCCAATGCGGAGAACGTCTCAGCATCGTGCACGGCAATCTCGGAGAGCATCTTCCGGTTCAGTCCGATCCCTCGCTTCTGCAACCCACCAATGAATGCCGAGTACGATAAGCCGTTCTGCTTCGCTGCGGCACCGATCCTGATGATCCACAACCTTCGGAAGTCGCGCTTACGCCGACGCCGGTCGATGTAGCTGTTGCGTAGCGCCTTCATCACCGCTTGCTTTGCGATGCGGTGCGACGTTCCACGCTTACCCCTAAAACCCTTTGCCAACCGCATGATCTTCTTGCGGCTCTCCAATCTCTTGTTTCCCCCACGTGCTCGTGGCATCTTCTTCCTCCTGGGTTAACTACCAATCATTCGTTTGATATTCTTTGCTTGTCCACCAGAGATCGCTTGGTCATGACGGGCCTGGCGGACTGACTTTGAACGCTTCTTCACATTCTTGTGGAAATAGTTAGACATGTGATGGAAGAGTGGGAAGCTCTTCCATCACATGTCTAACTATTTTCACAAGAATGTGAAGAAACGGACGAAGTCAGTCCGCCAAGCCCGCCAGGACAAACAACTATCCGGCGGACAAGCAAAGAATATTAAGCAAATGATCGGGCGTTAACGGACCAGGAGGAAGAAGATGCCACGAGCACGTGGGGGAAACAAGAGACTACTGAGCCGAAAAAAGATCATGCGGCTCGCCAAGGGATTCAAGGGTAAGCGTGGTACATCGCACCGCATCGCAAAGCAAGCGGTGATGAAGGCGCTACGCAACAGTTACATCGACCGACGTCGTCGTAAGCGCGACTTTCGCCGGTTGTGGATCATAAGGATCGGCGCCGCAGCAAAGCTGAACGGTCTCTCATACTCGGCATTCATCGGTGGCCTACAGAAGCGCGGAATCGGTCTAAATCGAAAGATGCT
>JAGGXO010000092.1 GCA_021163015.1 Candidatus Bipolaricaulota bacterium | reverse complement strand
GGTGAGGGGATGGTCTACGAGGACGAACGGGTCAGGGTCAGCTTCTCGAACGATCTGAAGGTCGAAGGTATGGATCTGTTGAGGGAGTTCTATGGGGAGATGTCGCTTCTGCACGTTGCTGAGATGGTAACGGTGCTGCGCGGGGTAGAGGGATCGCTTCCGTTCCTCTCACCCGGGGAATGAAACTGGAGGAAAACTTAGGATGGGAAAGATAAAGTCACTACGTTGCATAACATGTGGGAAAGAGTACTCACCGACTGATGTCGAGTACACGTGTCCGGATTGCGGCCCGCGGCGAGGGACTCTCGAGGTCATCTATGATTACGAGCAGGTGGCAGAGAAGTTCAATAAGGAGACGCTGGCGCGCGACATGGAGCGTACGATGTGGCGCTACTTGCCGCTGTTGCCAATTGAGGATCGTCACTTCATCCAACCCCTGCGCGTTGGGTACACGCCAGTCTATGAGTTTCCCAAGCTGGCTACACAGCACGGACTGAAGGCCCTGTACATCAAGGACGATGGCCAAAACCCGACCGCATCCTACAAGGATCGCGCCAGCTCGGTCGTCGTCATAAAGGCGCAGGAGAAGCGGAAGAAGGTGGTCACTGCTGCCTCCACGGGCAACGCGGCGAGCTCCCTTGCCGGCTTCTCCGCAGCGACTGATCTTGAGACGATGATCTTCGTACCGCGCACGGCACCAGAGGCGAAGGTGACACAGCTCTTGATCTACGGAGCGAAGGTGTTCCTCGTCAACGGATCGTACGATGTCGCCTACGACTTGGCTGCAGAAGCGGCAACGGAGTTCGGGTGGTACAACCGGTCTGCGGCGGTGAACCCATATCTGGTTGAGGGGAAGAAGACTGGCGCGCTGGAGCTTGCCGAGCAGCTATCGTGGAATCCGCCGGATTTCGTCTTCGTCGGCGTCGGCGACGGCTCGGTGGTGAGTGGAATCTGCAAGGGATTCGCTGAACTACAGAAGCTTGGGATGATCGAGCGACTTCCGCAGGTGATCGGAGTGCAGGCACAGGGATCGGCCCCAATCGCAGCGGCGTTTAGGAAGTACGATGGGAAGAACGTTTCAATCGACGACATCGAGGCGGCGACGGTGGCAGATAGTATCTGTGTCGGCAAGCCACGCGACATAGTCAAGGCGGTGAAGTACGTGCACGCAAATGGCGGCAATTTCATCACCGTGAGTGATGAGCAGATAATGGCAGCGATTGCGACAATGGCGAGAGAGACGGGTGTCTTCCCGGAGCCAGCCGGCGCGGCTCCATTTGCAGGACTGCTGAAACTGGCCTCGGAGGGGAAGATCACCGGGAAGAGAGCCGCGATTATGGTCACTGGAAATGGGCTCAAGGATATTGTCACAGCGCGGCGCGTCGCTGGGCGAGCAATAGAGATCGAGCCCACTCTTGCTGCAGTGAAGGAACACCTATGAAGATCAGGTTCACAGTGAATGGACGTGTCGAAGAGAAGGATGTGCGCGAGGACGAGCGGCTCCTGGACGTCATCCGCGACGATCTGCAACTGACAGGTACCAAGGAGGGGTGTGGCGAGGGAGAGTGCGGCGCCTGCACAGTCCTTATTGATGGGAAAGCAGTTGTCTCCTGCCTTATCCTCGCCCCACAGGTGGACGGTAAGGAGATCTTGACCATAGAGGGGCTAGCGCCTGGTGAGGAACTTCACCCGATCCAAAGAGCGTTTGTGGAGAAGGGGGCGGTACAGTGCGGATTCTGCACCCCTGGGTTCATCATGTCCACCTACGCACTGCTCACCTCAAACATAGACCCAAGCGATGAGGAGATCCTCGCAGCACTGGAGGGAAACCTCTGTCGCTGTACCGGTTATGCCAAAATCATCGAAGCCGTCCGTTATGCGGCGGAACTGATGCGACGGCAGAAGTGACACGCGTCATTGCAGTTGTAGAGAACATCACAGACAGGGTGCGATGTTACATTCTTCCTTGCGCAGCGTTGGAGCTAACGTGGCAGGCAAGCTGGCCCACTACAGAAGACAGGATGTTTGTAGCGTCTGAGCCCTGTCAGCATCCGAGACAAGCTGCCTCCGACCTTGAAGGTGTTCGTGATTACACAAACTAGAGTTGAAGCGATCATTCTGGCTGCGGGAAAGGGTGAACGGATGGGGACGACCAAGCCGCTTGTCGAGATCGACGGAACGCCGGCATTGGCGCAGGTGATCAGTACGCTGCGCGGAGCGGGAATCGCGCGCATCATCGTCGTTCTCGGTCACAAGGCAGAGAAGATTGAAAAGGAGATCGATCTGTCGGATTGTGTCGTTGCCGTAAACGCGAACTACAAGAGCGGGATGGCGAGCTCGCTCTCCCTTGGGCTGAGGACGATCTCCCCTGCGGCGACAGGCTTTCTGATCATGCATGCCGACATGCCCTACGTGACAGAGGGGACGGTGCGCAAGGTGATTGCTAGAGCAGTAAAGGGAGCGAAGATCGTGGCCCCAGTCTACAATGGCAAGCGCGGCTTTCCGGTCTACCTCAGTCGCTCTTGCGTCGCAGAGCTCTTGCCGCGACTGCATGGAGAGGTCGGGGCTCGAGACTACATCGCGCAGCACGGGGACGATCTTGAGTTGGTCGAAGTTGACGATCCGGGGGTGACGATCGACATCGATCGGCCCGAGGATGTTATTGGAGGATGAATATGCATCACTACATGAAGATTAAGAGGGTTCCGGAACTCCTAGAACGGATTACGGATCCGGGAGCGCGCATACTATGTGGAGGGACCGACCTTGTGGTCAAGATGCGCTCCGGAGCGATCGACCCAACATTGCTGCTTGACATCTCGGATACAGAGGCGTTGCGGGGGATCGAGGGAAAGGAGGATCGCCTGATCATTGGTGCTGCAACGACTGTCAGTGAGATCATTGCAGATCGGTTGGTTGCTGAGAAGTTGCCTCTGCTACAGACAGTGTTACGCACATTGGGGTCGACTCAGATCAGGAACCGCGCCACTCTCGGCGGGAACCTGGTGAACGCCTCCCCTGCTGCGGACAGCGCAATCCCGCTCTTGCTCTATCAGGCCGACGTGAATATATCGGGCATACATGGTGATAGGCGGGTGCCTGTTGAAGACTTCCTCGTAGCTCCGGGAAAGACCACTCTGACAAGCGGTGAATTCGTGCGAGGAGTATCGATCCCCGCTCCGAATGCTGCGTTCGGGTCATTCTTTCACAAGGTGGGACGACGGAAGGCGATGATCATCGCCATTGCCTCGCTTGGAGCGCTCGTGAGCATGAAGGATGACGTGATCAATGAGATCCGTCTGGCTGCCGGTTCGGTTGCTCCGCGCCCAATTAGAATGCGTGAGCTGGAGCAGGCAATTACCGGGAAGCTGGTCACCAAAGCCCTCATTGAGCACGCAAAGACGATGGCGATCAACAGTGTGTCTCCGATTGACGATGTGCGTGCGAGTGCTGACTACCGCCGAGAGGTGATCGGCGAACTCGTCGCACGCGTGATGCGTGACGCTGTATCGGGCTAGCATTGCTGGCCCAGTTTCTGGTATTGTGTCAGTGGAGGTGGTTTCATGAATAGATTACGCCTGATTGCCCTTACGGTTCTGTTGCTGGCTGTTATTGGAGTTGGCGGCTGCTTCCTCTTCCCCAATCATCCGCCGGTGGCCTCGTTCACCGTGGAGTACAACACCAATACTCAAGATCCGATGGTTGTCGTGCTAGACGCATCGACATCCAGCGACCCTGACGGGGACGAGATTGTGAGCTACATGTGGATCTTCGGCGATGACGTGGCAATTCTCACCCCGCTCGAAAGCACAAAAACCGTGACAGTCCCTGTCCTGACGGTGAAGTATCCAGTCCAAGATACTTACACAGTGAAGCTTACGGTAGTTGATTCCAGAGGTGGAATCTCAGACCAGATCAAGGCCGATCTACCGGTTCCAGCCCCACAGGAATAGGATAACCTCAGAGCTCCTTGCGCAGGAAGATGAGCGAGCCGAGTTCCTCGAATCCGAATCGCTGGTAAATGCGCAGCGCCGGGTTATCGCTCGCAACATCGAGAAGGAGTCCGCTCCGTCCCCAGTCGCGTGCTAGCTTCTCGCATTCGGCAAGGAGGGCGCGTGCAACTCCTTGTCCACGAAAGGCCTCATCGACGGCCAGATAGAGAAGGTGCACCGTCTCGTTTGCCTGCGGGAAGATGAATCCTCGTGTGTCATCGTTCATGTCCTTGCAGATGGTGAAACCGATGAGATCATGTTCAACCTCGGCAACGAATCCAGCCCATTCTGGAAGGTCCAGCCTTTCTTGCACCCAGTCCACTCCCTCTTTTGCATCGAGCCCTCTCCACAGCGTTGTGGAGACCGGCT
>JAGGXO010000105.1 GCA_021163015.1 Candidatus Bipolaricaulota bacterium | reverse complement strand
GCCCTAAAGATTGACCGTAATCCTTCAATCCTTAATCCCACCTTGTCTCGTTACCCAGCATCACTCACCCTTCACCCTTCACTATTCACCCATCACCGCTTCCCAGTCATTCCCGAAGACCAACCTGTCCCCTTTTCTATCTTCCCTCTTTTCCCGGCGCCTCTGCGGGAGAATGCTTCGTGCCCTTCGTGGTGAAGCAGTTCTACATCTCTGTCCGAGGCTTGGCGTCTGACACTTTCTCTTTAGTCACCCACTTGGAATGACAAAGAGCCTGCATAACCTATTACCCTTTCATACCTTTTGCATTTTCCGAGGGGAAGGTAACTCTGTAGCGCTAGCTGGAGATGCTATCTCCGTTCTGCTTCCGTTTTGCCTCATACATCTTCGCATCGGCCTCGGCGAGGATCTCCTCGGCCGTCTGATCCAGCTTCGGAGACCAGTGTGCGCTTCCTACGGATAGCGTTACCGGGAACGGGACCAACTCGTTTGTCTTATTGCGCTCCGCCACCGCCGCGCGGATGCGATCCATGATCGTCTCGGTCTCCCCGTTTGTCTCTATGAGGACAAGCAGGAACTCATCCCCGCCGTAGCGCACAACAAGGTCCGTATCGCGTACCTGCTCAACAAGAAGGTCCGCCACCCCCTGCAAGACACGGTCACCGATTTGGTGGCCGTAGGTGTCGTTGATGTGCTTGAAGTGATCGACGTCAATCATCAGGAACCCGATCGGATGGTCGTAGCGCTTGGACCGACCGATCTCGCGCTCGATTACCTGGTTAAAGTAGCGGCGATTGTAGACGTTGGTCAGTGGGTCGCGCATCGCCTGGTTACGCAGCTGTTTCTGCAGCCTTATCCTAGCAATTGCCTGCGCTGTGTATCCGAGGAGGAGTTCCAGCAAGTGTACGTCCTGTTGGCTGAATGCGTTCTCTTGTGTCGAAACAACCTGGAACACACCGATCTTGCCGATTGGCGCGCTGATCCCGGACCTGAAGTCCTCCCTGGTGGGACGAGCTTCGGGAACCTCACTAAGCGACCCAAAGACCGTTGTCTTTCCCGTCTTGTATGTCTCGGCAGCCAACCCACCATCAGCCAATGTCCTCTCCTGAGTTGCCCCTGCAGGAAGCTCGGAGGAGAACCCCTTGGGGACAAGCTTATCGCCCTGCACAATATCCAGCGTACACATGGAAAACGATAGGATCTTCTCAGCGGCCCCAACAGTAGCACGATACACATCTTCCTCTCTGGTAGATGCCTCAAGAGATTGCGCGACATTGTGCAATTCTTCGACCTTGCGCTTGGTTTCTTCGAGCGCCCGCTCTGCCGCCAATTGTTCCGAGATGTCGAGTGTGATCGATACGAGATATGGCTTGTTGTTGTGAGTGAAACCCGCTCCATGAATCTCCACGTCGAACGCCTCTCCGTTTTTCTTGACATTGACTGATTTAGCAACAAACCGCTTCTCTTCGTCGATTGCACGCCGAAAATTGGCAAACCCGTGAAAGTAGTTGGGGTCGATGAGCTTTGCCGCGGATAGACCGATCAATTCCTCCCTCTCATATCCGTACATCTTGCACGCAGCAATGTTGGCGTATGTTATCTCTCCATCGATGGTGAAAAGCAGTACCGCATCGGTGGTCGCATCGAAGACCGTTCGGAATTGCTCCCCGCTCTCCCGCAGCGCGTCCTGTGCTTGCCTTCGCATAATTGCTGCGCCGATCTGGTCGGCGACAAGCTCCAGGAGACTTACGTCGGCCTCACTGTACAGCGATCCATTCTCATAACTCTGCACAACTACTGCCCCGATTACATCACCCTCTGCGTGCATAGGTACGCCGAGCCAAATCTTAGATAGTCGTCCGACTGGCTCCAGCCCGTGAGAGCTGATCCACTTCTTCTTCTCCTCCGGCTTGAGGAGCAGCGATTGATCTTCCTTGATGACATAGGCAGTGAGCGTCTTTCCAGCAACGTAGGACGCATACCTGTCGTACTGATCCACCAAGTACTCCATGGCTATCTTGTCCGTGGCGCTGTCGTAGAGGGCAACGCGGAAGTTCGCTGTGTCAATCACCTGTGCTAAGATCCGCCTTATCTCTGGAAAGAGTTCGCTGAGATTGCCCGCTTTGTTTGCTGCCTCTGAGATTCGATGTAACACCCTCTTGATATCTCTCTCTCGCACCCTCGCACTGATGTCGCGCAGACTAATAAGAAGGTGTTGCTCACCCTCGATGTCAATTGTCGTCCCTCGAATCTCCACGGGAACAAGCGTGCCGTTCTTATGCTTATTGACCGTCTCCAGCGGAGCATCCTCAAATTTCATCTGCGCCATCTGCTGCGGCCCATACGCAGGGGCATTCTCGGGCAACAGGGCAGGAACTGTAAGCGCCAGCAATTCATCACGCGTGTACCCAAGCAGCTTGCAGGCACTATCGTTCACGTCAAGGATCCTGCCATCCAGCGTCTCCAGGAACAGGGCATCGCTCAATTCCTCGAACAAGCTGCGATACCTTCTTTCGCTTGCTTGGAGCGTCTCTGTCCGGCGCGCAATCTGGTGCTTCAGTGATATGGTCCACAGGGCAAAACCCATTCCCGCAGCAATTAGAAGCGACGGGATGCCGATCATGAACCAAAACGTGAGAGGGCTCATGTGCCATCCGTTCTTAAGATCGATCCACTTGCCTAGAATTGCATCTTTGTCGCTCTTTGGAATATGACTAAGTGCTTTCTGCACGATCACATTAAGTTGTGGCCAGTCGTTGCGCGAGGCAAATGACAATCGCGTGAAGTAGCCGGTCTCTCCGGCGACACGCAGGTTGGTTATCGCATCCTGCTCGATGTAGTAGATAGCTATCGGAAGCGTGGCTACCATGGCATCGGCCATTCCTAACGAGACCTTCCGCAGGCCAGTGGCGACGTCGGGGACGAGGTCAAGGAGAATCTCCGGGTGGTCACGGGCCATGAACTCCTGCCACAGGTATCCCCGCACGACCGCTACACGCATTTGCGTCAGATCAGCGAGCATCAGATTGCGATCCACTTCTTGCCGCGTGATGATAACCCCAGGGAAAACCAGCAGCGGATCGGAAAAGAGGAGATGCTGAGCGCGGTTCTCAGTTTGCCCTGCCGCCGGCAGAGCATCGACCTCATGGTTCTCGGCTTTCTGCAGTGCTTCATCCCAGCTTTTGCACCGCACAACCTTGAACGTCAACCCGGTCTCTTGGGCGATGAGGGCAAGATAGTCGGCAGCAAGGCCACGGTACTCGCCGTTCTCGTTGAAGTACTCGATTGGAGGGAATGCTGGATCGGGCGCAGCGGTGATCGCCGGGTGAGCAGAGATCCAATCACGCTCCTCCTGGGTTAGCCAGTCAGCGGTGCCTGCAAACCCGACCTGATAACAAGAGGTGACGAGTACGAAAGCGATAGTGACGAGAACGGCAAGTGCAATTGCCGCGCGCCGTCTATCCTCTGCTATCATGTGTCCCCTATGCAGCACTTGTCCTCCTGTCATTTGAATAACTGCACAGTCTATTCACCAGCTTTACAGAACAAGAGAATACCACAGCTCCCGCCAGGACACAAAGCACGTGTGTCCTATGCAAGGATGGCAGTTGTGCATGCTGGCGTGCACGTAGGAGACATGACTGGTGTTATCAGAGATAAGCTTGCCCTCAATGCGGAGGTGGTTTGGTAAGGCCTCTTGAGCGGCAATAAAGGTTTGAGATTCACGCAAGTGCATGAATTTGCCGGTATATTCCGGTCGCAGCGGACGGAACTATCTGCTATCATCGCGGGCATCTACGATGAAAAGGGTGGGGGTAAGATGGGAACTGCGCTTCAAAAGAGAGCAGTATTGACGGTTGTAGTACTCATGTTAGTTTGGCTCGCCCCTTCTGCTGTAGCAATTGCACAGGTTCCAGAACACGTGCCATGGAGCGTGGATCAACCCATCTCTTGGCAGCTCTTCCTCGCACCCTACCCACAAGACGGGTGTATGCAGGCGGAGGCAGCCGCTATTCACATGACCCTCAATTGGTCTGTGTCATATGTTATCGACTACGACAGGCAGCGGGGAGCCTGGTATGGATACGTTGACAAATCGATGATCAACGTGACAAACACTATGGAGCCGCTTCTTTCCTGGGCTGCCACACAAGGAAAATCGGCAGATGTTCTGGACCATGAGCAACGGCACTTTGATCTGAACGAGGTCTATGCCCGGAAGCTTGAGATTCTCCTTGCGCGCCCGCGTGTTACGGGCGCAACAACGGATGCGGTGCGAACCGCTTTGCGAAAAGAGATCAACGCTACCGCGTCGGCAGTTCTAGACACGGCTTCGCAAATGCAATCGCGCTACGACGAAGAGACAGCACACGGGACAGACGCAGCCGTACAAGCAAATTGGGCAGCAAAGATCGACGCCTGGCTAGCAAATCCGATGCAGGCACCGTGACGGAAACGGGGAAGGCGGAACGACGAACGCGGAAGTATGAACGCGGAACGCGGAGTTTGAAACGCGGAATGCGGAGCGGAGGATGAACGCAGAGTTCGGAGTGCGGAACGCGGAGCAAGAAGCGTTCTCACGCGAAGAACGCCAAGGGCGCAAAGGAAAGAGACTACAGAGATAAGAGAAGAAGCATAGCAGTTCTTGGCGATCTTGGCGTGCTTGAGCGAGAGTCAGCGAGCGGGCGCGAGGAAGGCCTTTATCTCACGCAAAGAAAGTCAACTCGAGAGGCAACGGTTGACGCTAGAAATCTACGTTCTACGTTCCACGCTCCGCCTTCCGCACTCAAAGTTCCGAGCTCCGCATTCAGCTTGCCTTCCGAGTTCGGCGCTCCGCATTCCGCGTTCACCTAGGCGAAGAGTATATTTTCGCGCAGGAAGCGCTCGACGTCACGATAGAAGGCTTCGATGGTCTCGGCTTTTCGAAAACCGTGTCCCTCGCCAGAATACAGGTGGTACTCGTGCGTTATCCCGCGCCGACGCAGGGAGGCAACTATCATTTCTGATT
>JAGGXO010000200.1 GCA_021163015.1 Candidatus Bipolaricaulota bacterium | reverse complement strand
CTTATCACCTCCTGCAATGACAATACCATAGCTGTGGGCGTGTTTCAATAATGCGGTTACTTACGAACATTGTTCATATCGATCGACATAACACCCTCCATTCCTGCCTAAGAGCACGTCGATCGGCGGGGTTAATCCGTCAGCGAGGCGAGCATCTGAGAAGGCGCGTGCCAAAGCTGGTCAACGGCCAATCGCTATTGATATGCAAGAGGCGTTTCGCTCGTGTCCTCCAGGGAGTGGAAGTCGAGATCGACATCAAGTGTGGGCCAATACAAGTGGAACCCGTGTTGGAGTTCGACGTTCAGAATATCTGCAACGGTTGCGTCTTTGAACCAAGGAAACGCGGCGTAAGGTAGGAGTACTCCTTCCCCTGGGCGTACAACCAAAGGCCATGAACGTCGATATTGAGAACCTAACCCGGGGAGTGCTCCTTCCAAGCGTTTTCGATTTCATGAATTCCGCCTAATGCCATGGATGAGTAGCATTGGAACTACCAGAGCGAAGCGGCGGCAGTTTTCAGCGTCTCTCTCCATCCTTTTGTTTGGTGGCGGTGTTTTCGCTTCGATTTCAATTCGTTGACGGCCGAGGCCACTTGTTCTGCCCGAGTTCTCTCTTTCTCTGTCGGAGCTGGGAGGGATGCGACATTGCCATAGCTGATCACTCCTAAGTAACATGCTCATTCCACAATCATATGAAAGATGACTCAGATGATCTTCACGGTGACGGAGTTGTAAGCTACAACCCTATTCTCTGACTCATCGACAAGATAGCAGCTTACGTAGTGATCTCCTTTGTAGCGAGTCGTTTCAGGCGTATTTAGAGTCGAATGCTTGCATATTTCACCACGGAGAGCATCATCCTTCAGTGCCTGAACGCCGGAATTTCTCACTTTCCAATAAGTGACGTAGTTACCTTCTGGGCGCTTCGTGACTTTAAAATCAATCTTCCGGCTACTAGAACCTCTCGTCAGCCCTTTCCGCAAAGGGATGGATTTTGTCAGCCACCCAAAGGGGAATCCGGGCTTATTCCGAACATTCCCGTCTATGGCGAAGCATGCATCGTCATGAATGGCAGATGAGTCTAATCTATGCCCATAGGCCTGAATAAACTCTTCACCACTCAAGAATCTGTTCAACCACCATTCAATATCCTGTTCGTTATCGGCCTTCCGCAGCTGTTGGATCAGGATGACGCCGCTTCTCGCGGCAATTCTTATCACCCTCTTCTGATCATAATCCAAGTCACTTACGTACTGATCAATATATCGTGTCGGTTTTCCGGCAGTCTGCGCCCGATCCTTGAACTGTGGCTTTGCAAGGTAAGCGTCGATATCCGCCATAAACCTCTCCGTTGCATCCAAAGTGCTGAGCTTGGAGTTGTCATGTATGAGGTGCTGAATGGCGATCTCGATGTGAAAGGACTTGAGCTTGAACTCAGTGCTCTTGAAATTGGTTTTGCCTCTCCATGCCACCTTCCATTTCTTCAGTAGTTTGGTTGCTCTTCTGAAACTCCCGGACAACTTGTTTGTTCGGCGGGCCTGTTCGATGTATCCTCGCGGGTCGGTCTTGATCCAGTCTACCGGGATAGATGCATCATGGGTTTCGTAGAAGGCTCCTCTCTGCCGTCTACTCATCAGTCCGACTTCAGAAATCCGGTATAGCGGATCACCGAACTCATTTGTTTCGGTCAATTCATAGGCAGGAACGATGTCGATTGAGAAATCACCCGCCAAGTCCAAGAATTCTATCATTATGGAGTGTGACTGTGGTGTGATTTTTACGCTTCGGCCGGCCTTATGGTATTCGTCTCGTAGCCTCTCGGTAACATCGGAAAGCGCTACATCCATTGTCAACGACTTCTCTTCCAGCTTTCTTCTAATGCCTGTGGGTATTACCCATATCACATCCAGATCATTGAGTGGAGTTATGACAGTGAACCTGGCGTATGACCCGGTCTGGAACGTGCCCCCCAGCGACATGCCACAGAGACTTGCATACTCATCTTTGACAAGGTTCCGTTCGTCGGCAGTTGGGGAGCAATGCAAACTGACGAAATCATCAACAACCGTGTCTATGCTCCTGCTCATTGTGCACAACTCGTTGTCATCATTGAAAGAAGAATGTCACTCAGAAGCCGCCCTCGAAAGTTGGCTACTGTGACGTTACGCTGTTGGTTGAGTTTGGCCATCACGGCATCGGAGAGTTGACCATCTTCGTGAGGGGCATAGACGACGAGCCCTGTAGTGTCAGATTTCTGGGCCAATACTTCATCCAGGCTATTCTCCCAAGATGGCCAGTGAATTACATACAGAGTTGCCTTCTCGGCTCTTCCTATGTCACCAAACTTGACAACACTGATGATGTTCTTCTTTCGGAACACACCCGAATCAACTAGCAAACTCTTCAGGCTGGTTTGCTCGTCACCTCCAGCAAGTATTGCAATCCTCCTTGTCGCCAGACCTTTGCCGAGACGAAGCAGAACAGGTGCGATCCCTCAGTACCAAAGAACAATTCCCCATAGGGCAGTAATGATTACTAGCACGGTACTCGCGTAACCGACGATGTTCAGAACAAACAAAAAAGTCTCCATAGCTTCAGCTCCTCAACAATTACCGTATGAGACGCCTGTCAATAGCGCAGCACTGCCGACACGAGCAGTGAGCTATCAAGCCGTTGCGACAACACACTGTTCTTATTGCCGTATCCCATGCGGATCGCCACAATATCCTCCATGGTCGCCTGAGAGCGAGTCGACCGGGCTGCCGCCTCATGCCGGTCCCAGTCTCTACGCGTGCACCACAGGTTTGGTTGTATAGGTCTTGCGATCGGCGAACTCGGCCTGCTTGCCGTCGTTCCATTGCTCTACCGGCCTCAGGTAGCCAACGATGCGCGAGTATACCTCTGCTTTCTGCCTTTGCTCTGCCGGGATTATCCTTCCGTCTTCAAGAATGAGGTTACCATCTTTGTCTTCTTTGTAGTTCAACTTTTATGCCTCCTTGAGGTTTGTTTTCTTTGAAACCCTCTATTAGTTCTTCGTCACACTTGGGACAGTATTTATG
>JAGGXO010000013.1 GCA_021163015.1 Candidatus Bipolaricaulota bacterium | reverse complement strand
TCACCGGCCCCATGCGATCCACTTCTGGATGCCACTCCTTGCACTTCCATGAGGTTGATGGAATGCATACTTCCTCTCCGGCAAGAAGCTTATACAGACTGCGATGAAAGTCGCCTCCGGCGAACTGACCTTCGATGCTACGCAACAGGCCAGAGACATGCTCCATTTCCTGCACAGCGCGCCTTTGACTCAATGACCAGGCAAGACAGATAAGGATCCCAATTCCTGCAAGAACGGTTATGAGAAATCTCCCTTCCCACACTGTGTACGAGAAAAGGAACAAGGACAGTGGGAGGACCAGAAGACAGTTAGCCAGTAGGAAGATCCCGGCGATCGTCCAGTAATCGTGTTCTTTCACTCCGGCAGTTGTACTGAAAGCCTGGTAAAGGCGTAGCCACTCTTCCAATTCCATGATTCCACCTCCTCTTGATATCGTAGGGCTTGTTGCCACTGACAGAAGAGACTTCTTCCGCAACACTTGAGACAAGCGTCCCTCTTTCCCGCCACTTGCGTTGGATGAGGCGACTGTGGTATGTTCTAGTACTGGACGATTAACGGGGGTAGATGATCCAAGCGAGCCGGTGCGCGGATCTGGGGGAATGATCAAGGAGATACTTGAGGAACTTGTCTGCAGCGTGGTTCAGCGTTCTCCCTACCGACGTGTTCTTGTTTCGTTCTACGACCAGGCGATAACGCCAGCGCCGGATTCGACCGCCCACGTTCTTGACTACGCAGCAGAAGGACTTGCAGAGGATGATGAGCGGGAAATCCGCCTGTTTATCGCCGGCGGGGGGATTATTCGCGGTGACAAGTATAAACCATCGTTTCGCATCAGTAATTCGTATTACATCCCGGCCGGAAGCGTCCCCAGCTCTGTTGCGCCGCGCATCCCGAGCCGACGCAGGTTCATCAGGCCGCAGGGGTGGAAAGCGAGTGACCTCCTGCTCATCCCCTGCCAGTTGAACGGCGAGATTATCGGACAGGTGTCGGTCGATGATCCGCGTGATGGGGAGAGGCCGACCCCGGCCAAGCTGCGGGAGCTCGAGGAGCTGGCCTCCGTTACCGCAATTGCGCTTGCTGAGGCGCAGCAGCGTGAGAAGATGAGCGTGAGTCATGATCTTTACAGTTTCCTCACCGATAACGCTATGACCGGCGTCCTCATCGTTCAGCGCAGGCGTGTGCGTTACGCCAACGATCGGGCTCTCGCTCTCTTTGGTTACGATCGCGATGAATTGTTCGCCATGCAGCCGTGGTGGCAGCTATTTTCGCCTGATGATCGCATCACGTTACGCAGGAGCAATGAACAACCCTCCCCGGGTGATCTAGAGACGAGCGGCATTCGCAAAGACGGGGGGGTGGTGTCCCTACACCTGCAGTTGCTGGCGATGGACTACGAAGGGGCGCCAGCCCTCATGCTGAACATCCTCGACATCAGTGAGCGGGTGCAAACAGAAGAGCTTCTGAAAGAGAAGGCATTTCGTGACCCGCTTACCGGCCTGTACAACCGTCACTACTTCGACGAGTCCATCCAACGAGAGTTGAAGCGCTCGCAGCGATACAAACGACCGTTTACCATCATGATGACCGATCTCGCCAATTTCAAGCGGGTGAACGATCAGTTGGGACATCAACAGGGGGATCGAGTCCTGCGTGATGTGGCGAACCTGGTGCAGGGACAAGTGCGCGAGAGCGATTGGGTGATCCGCTATGGGGGAGATGAATTCCTCATAGTCCTGCCGGAGACGGGCGTGCAGATTGAAGTCCTCGCCGAGCGCCTGCGTCGTGTTGTCTCTGAATGGGGAGACGTAAATGTTCCTGAGGTCAAGATTGGGATAGACATTGGTTGGGCAACGTGGACCTCGAATACTGACTTCTCTTTGGCTAGGTTGTTGAAGATTGCGGATACCAACATGTACGCCGACAAGGAGAAAAGATAATATATCCACTCTTATAACATAAGAGAAGACAAAGGCTTCTCTTCATGGCAAAGAGCAAGTCGAATGTGTAAACGCAGTCAATGATCAGACATCGACGGGCGCCCAAGCCCTTTTCCGGCTCCTGAGACGAATGTGCTCTGGACCACGCAGAACGCCCTGACTACAGATAACCTTGCAGTTCAGGTCGACATGTCATTCCTGCGCAGGCAGGTAGTGCGTGCGATGTCATCATCGATCTTGGCTCCTCTTCCATAGGGAATGAACTGCATCGAGCGCCGTTTTGTAGCGCGGGCCGAGCACCTGTGGGTCCTTCGACTCCGGCTCGTTGTTCATCGTTGTGTAGGGGACGTTTGTTCCCTTCACGGAGATTGTCCCATAATGGGCAGGTGCCATGTTGAACCAGTCGTCCGTTCCGTACGTTGCCTCCATCTCCGCACGCGGTACGGAGTGGGTGAGGAGGCCACTTCTTCGCTTCTCGTCGTATCTGGCGACGTTTCTGCGCCACGATTCTTCGAAGGATACGCTGACGTACAGGATGACTGCGCGCTTCAGGATCTCCGGTGAGAGCTGGGAGAGCGCATCGGCGTAGCCGCGCTCGCCCCCGCGAGCAAACTCAACGATTAGGGTCTTGTTTGCCAGTCCTCCTTTGCGTGAGATGATCTCATCGACCTGCTGGTTGAGCCTTCTGATGAGGAACTCCCACATATCGCTGTTGGTGATCGCGTAGTTTCCATCCGCGCGGCGCGAGTAGAGGCGCCCCTTGCCCATTGATTCCCACAGATCATCTTCCACGCACTTCTCCCACAGGATGGGAAAGTCGTCGAGCGCTTCGAACGGCGCAATGTGGTAATCCCTTGCCCGCTGAACGATGGGTGTCTTGTGCATAAAGTCGATGAACTCGCTCTTTCCAGCCGCTGGCCGACCGAGCAGCAAAATGATGTCGAACGTATCACTCAGGGGTGCTTTCTCGGCCATGTACTTGAGACGAAGCATCCCTTCGATGTCTAGAAGGAACGACGATGCCTCTCGATTGGCATCGATTGTTATCAGATTCGTCAGGTGTTCGATATGCCAACCCTGAAGGGCGGTGAGCATCGTCTCCAAGTGCTCACGGTCGATGAAGAAGCGGGGGGTATTGCGAGCTTCCTGACGCAGGAGCGACAGCTCAATGGGAATGTCCATGCGGACGTAGGCATCCGGCTCAGGAAGATCGGAGGCAATATCTTGATACGCATTGATGAAGGCCTTATCGCCGAACGCCCTAGCATAGGCTAGGTGAACGCCGAGGTGGGACTCTTCCAAACACAGCTTCCCGCTTGCGATTGCGCGCTGCACCTGTTCCTTTCGTCGCGGGATTTCAGCGATGATCGCTTCCGTCAGCCGGTCGCGCTGGGAGAAGATATCGATCTCATCCCGCGTCGCGACCTCCTTGACCAACTCCGGCAGGACAACTACACTCTGCGGATAGAACCTGGCTAACAGTGCCAGCGTCTCACTCTTCCCCGCTGCTGGCAAGCCTTCAAAGACGACGTGACGCATAGAGAATCTCCTTTCGTATTTGGTGTATTCTACCCGCTACACTGCGTTCTTTCCCGCCTTGTTCTTCCAACTGTGTTGGAAACGCACGAAGTAGGGTCTTTGCAGATCAGTCTTGTGCCATATGGGTTCGTGCTTCGACTTTCCTTATCCGATCTGTATAATGGGCGGATCAAGAAAGGAGCCTAGAGAATTGCATAAAC
>JAGGXO010000203.1 GCA_021163015.1 Candidatus Bipolaricaulota bacterium | reverse complement strand
CGGCTTTCGGCTCAAAGCACTTTATCAGCTCTTCGTTCGTGTGGACTACCCCATTGCCGACGATAAGGACATCCCCGTCGGTGAAGCTGAGTTCTCCTTCGTAGAGGATCTCGGTGGAGAACTGGATCAGCTTCTGGTTGCCAGCGCGATCGCAGGTGACGGCGTCGAGTCCGAAGTCCACGCCTCGACTTGGGATTCCGGCCGGGACGCTCGGTGGTAGAAGAAGAGAGTTGCGGGCAACGATGGTGCCATCCCTCGCTGAGAGGAGGTCGCCGTCGAGAAACGCAGGCTGTGTGGGATACGGTCCCGTTCCCTCGGTGGAGAACCAGATATCCAAGCCATACTGACGTAAAGAGGCCTGCAATGCGCCTTCCCTCAGCCAGTACTCCCGTCCTGCACTCTTGACATAGTCAAGAAACTGGATGATCCTGCTTGCCTCTCCCACAAAGTGAACCGCGTCCAAGCCCAAATCGACCCCGCGTACAGCGAACCCGTAGAGCAGAGCAGCGTTGGGGATGACAGCCCCGTTTGTTATCAGCAAGTCACCGGCAGTGAATTGACCGGCGTTGGGGCTATCCAGTTCGGTGGAGAAGGCCACCAGATACCTATCCACATCAATGATATCAACAGCGTCGAGACCAAGATCTACCGTCACGTTTGGAGCAACGTGAGTAACAACGGGTACAGTAAAGGCCTGCAACAGGTCGGCGTTGCGGGCGCACACCACACAGCCTTCTCCCAAGAGATCACCGTCAGAGATGATCGGGTTGCCATCCGCCGGCTCTGGACCCTGGGTTACGAAATCCTCCTCGGTAGAGAAGGCCATCTTGCGACACGCGAGGATACCTTTGTCGAGAGTCCCTCTGTCAATCCCGACCCGAGGTGATGGCTCCAACGACACACTGGTCATCCCTGACGCACTTGATCCAGAGGAGTCTTCGGCTTTGATGTTGACAAGAACTGTGCCGCCATCCGGATATGATAGCTTAAATTGTCTCGTGCCTTCCGAGGCTTCCTTATGATGAACTTCACTTTTCCCATCCGGCCCTGTGATCTCAATGCTAACGTCATAAGGTGGTGTTCCACCTGTGACCTTCCAGGAGACTCCCAGGGCATGGCTGTAATCCGGCTCATTGCCTTGTGATGTGCTGGCTGAGACTTCGATGGAGAGCGGGGCGCCATTCTGAGCGTAAGTCAAAGCTGACGCAGATAGAATGATGAGCCCTGCAAACAGCAAGACTGATATCCAGACCCCTCTGGATGAAGTTCCTTCTTTCTTCGATGAACTCTTGCTCGGCGCAAGGGAGAATCTGTTCATGGATTCACTTCCTTGAGAGGGAGCTACTTGATAGCCAATACGCCTCTGGAGCATTTAAATCTCCTCCCTTTTCCCCGACTTGATGAACTGTGTTGCAGGTCTGTTTTGTATACTCGATCACCTCCTCAATTCCACATTGGAGAGAGTGAGCCTTTGTCATCACGTCCATACCACGTCGCCTGTGCGATGGTATCAGCGAAGACAAAGCTGGCGGAGGGTTGTTCTTCTGCCGAGGCCCAGGAGTTCACTCTGTCCTGCCAATTCGTGATCGAACTACCATGGACCAACAGCCCTATCTCCTCTCCAAAAGCAGTGTTTCTACAGATATCCCGAGAGGCACACCCACAAAACCCCTTTGCAGACTGGCAAGCTCCTGTGCTCCATCTCCCCGGCTAACCTTATTCTAGCTCCCGTAACTTTGCCTCATTACTTCTTAATGCGTGTACGCTTTTCAAAGTATAACTATCACTTTATCTTATTCTACCATATATCGGACCTCTTGTCAAGCGCACGCAGTGCCTCACGAAAAATGTGCTTGAAACGGAAGAATGAACTGCCCCGCCGCAAGCGGACGGTGTATCAAGAAGCTTTGTGAAAAGCACACCCCAAGGGGCGGGGAATCAACCCCAGTAGGGGATTGAACTAGGCCCGCAAGGCTAGCAAATTGCTGAGCACACACCAGGATCAATATCCGATTGCCACAAGATTCCGTGTGCTGCGAGTCTCCACCAGTGGGTGCTACGATGATCCAATGTCTCTCCTCCTTAATGTGTACTTCGACACCTCAAGTAGGTCTCTCTTCAATTGGAGTAGAACACTCATTCGAGTCATAATGCCCTTCGGCTCAAACTCGGCAACCGGTTTCGAACTCGCCATAACCCCTCTTGGGGATGCTTGGCTTCGCGCTAGTTGGGCAATTTCCTGGTAGTCTTACGCTAATGAATGCTCTGAGATCAGACCCTTCTTGTCGGTCTTTTCGCGGGATCCGCTATTCACAGATGCCTCACATCCTCTTGCTGCTACCTGCCTTTCTTCTTTGGAATACCTTCAGGCACGTCGCCAGGGTCTATCTGATTTGCCAGACAAGACCTCAAGTCAGAGGCCCAGCCGGATGATGCATTTCAAATTCGGGCGTCATCACACCGGCCCTTTCGGCTCAACCTGAAAACCCAACTTACGGATGACCACCCGGTACCTCTTCTTTCACTACGAATGCACGCAATGCATCCGCCAACCAACAAATTGCATGCGATAAGGCAAGTGCGCCTCTCGCTACTTAGCATCGTCTCATACTATCCACTCTCTATGTTTGACTGGCAAGGGTATATATGCTATGGTAGAGCACATGGAAATGATAAGGGGGTGAATCACATGGCAAAGAAAGAGATCCTCGATAAGCTGTCGATCTATGTCCCGCAGAAGAAGATGGCGGAGAAGCCCGTCGAACGACTGATCCGCCTCGGTAACAAACGGGATCGCTCGGTCAACTACCTGGTCGTCGAGGCCATCCTGGAGTATCTGAAGCGAGAGGAGAAGAAGGGGTAAGCACAACGTTGGGCAGAGGGATCAACGCTATGCAAGCCTGTACCTATACCGCGTGTACAGCTCGCCCACCATTGGGCTTGCTTGCCACGTCAAGACCTACACCGCAACGTCGGAGACCTGTCTGCGCGCTGATACGCACAGGTAAGCAAGCTTCGACGCCACGCAAGATCATGCCGCTTTATGCAGCGTGCGCAGTTCATCCGCCACGTTAAGAGCCATACCCGCCCAACAGGCTCAAGCTCCTGGCAGGGGCTTGGGCCCATCGTGGCTTCGTTCTCGCCCTATGGAGTGACTATAGGCGGTGATTCGCTGCAAGAAGAGCGCAAGGGGCTGAAGAATCGATAGGCTGTTAAATCGTGTGAAACCGATACTGGGCATGCGATTCTTCGACAACCTATGCGCAGTTGCTCTTGATGTTCTTTGTAGTGATAGTAGGCGCATCATGGCGTAAGCTTCGCCTGCGGAGGCGCACACCATGACAGAGAAGCAGCGTAAGCATATCGACGTTGAGAACTGGCCGCGTCGAGAATCATACGAGCTATTCCGCACTTTCGGCTTTCCCTACTTCAGCATCACGGCGAACGTCGATGTCACTGCTTTGCGTGCCGCAGCAAGAGAAAGGAAGACTTCGTTCACCATCGGGCTGGTATACGTGCTGTCACGGGCAGCGAACGCTATCCCTGCTTTCAGGCACCGGATGGAGGACGATGGCGTCGTGCAGTACAGTGTCGTCCATCCTTCGATCACGATCCTTGCTGATAACGATCAGTTCCGCTTCTGCTCTCTGCGGTACGTGGAGGCATTTGCGGATTTTGCCGCGGGAGCGAAAGAGTGCATCGAACAGGCGCGCAAGGCAAACTCCGTGTGGCCGGAGTCGGATCGGGACGATTTTCTGTTTATGACCTCGCTCCCATGGATTGCATTCACAGCGATGGTACACCCGGCTCCGCTCGACCCTCCCGACTCCGTTCCGCGCTTCGCCTGGGGGAAGTACGAAGAGCGTGACGGACGAACTGCAATGCCGTTGAACGTCCAGGTTCATCATGCGCTGCTCGACGGCGTGCATGTCGGAAGATATTTCGAGCTTGTCCAGGATCTTCTCGATACTGTCGATCGGTGGGTGGCATGAAGCACACGGATGGCTTCTTCACGGGAGTGCGCAAAGCAAGGATCTACCACCAATGTTGGTTACCCAGTGGCAAACCCCGCGCGGTGATCCTGATCTCACACGGCTTGGCTGAACACAGCGGCAGGTATATGAACCTGGTCGATCGCTTCGTCCCCCACGGCTACGCCGTCTACGCACTCGATCACTTCGGGCATGGTCGATCCGATGGTACTCGCGTCTACGTGAAGCGCTTTTCCGACTTCACTGGCGTACTCGGCGAGTACCTTGCGATGATCGAAAAGTGGCAACCGGATAAGCCGATCTTCCTGCTAGGGCACAGCATGGGAGCGCTGATCGCCTCTTACTTCCTGCTCGATCATCAATCAGAGTTCGCCGGAGCGATCCTCTCCGGACCGAGTGTGGTCATGCCGAGGAACGTCGCGCGCGCGACGATCATCATGGCGAGAATCCTCTCCGCCTTGGCACCGAAGGTCGGGCTGATGGGGCTCGATGTACAAGGGATATCGCGAGACGAATCGGTGGTGCGCGCCTACCTCGATGATCCTTTCGTCTACACTGGGAAGACCACCGCCCGCCTCGGATACGAATTGCTGAAGGCGATGCAGCGCGTCACAACAGAGGCATCGCGAATTGCTCTACCGATAATGATTTTGCAGGGCGGCGCGGACAGATTGGTCGATCCGAACGGCACCCGCATGCTCTACGATACGATCGGCTCCAGTGACAAAGCGATCAAGGTCTACGACGGTCTCTACCACGAGGTGTACAACGAGCCCGAACACGATCTTGTGCTGAGCGATGTCGAGACGTGGCTCGAGGAGCACACGTCGTCGCCTTCGTAGCGTGTGCAGATTGCCACGCGTGGCTTGTCTGTCATGTTGAGGGTTACACCAACAGCACAAGCGCAACGTTGGGCACAGGGCCCAACGCTACGCAAACAACCTCCTCACCCTCGTAGCGTGCGCAGGTTTCTAGCCACCATCCACTCCGGCGCATAACAGAGAGACGGGCACTCAAAGTGCCCGTCCACTTGTCGACCAAGCTTTCGCGCCCCAATGCGTTCGTATTAGCGATGAACTCTACTGCAAGTTTACGCTCCAGTCTTTTCCAACCCATCCGGCCAGTGCATCATACCAGAGTCCGGAGATCCTGTTCTCGGCGGCATTTAACGTTCCGCGTAGCGTCTGCCCGAAGATCATGGATGTGATCTGAACCTCTCCAGAAGAGGGATCGAACGTGGCGCTGGTGATGACTTGCGTCTGATTTCCCCTACTCATCGTCCCAGTGATTCCCCCACTTGCCGAGTGGTGCAGGTTCAATTGCAGAGTCCACTGATTCCAGTTCAGATCCGTCATAACTCCAGACCAAGTCCCATCGAGACTTGGAGTGATAGTGACGGTCTTCTGTAATGTATCCAAGCTGCCATCGCCATCAGTAACGGTCAGCTTCACCTGATACGTTCCACCTTTTTCATACTCGTGCTTAGGGTTCTGCGAGGGAGACGAACCATTGTCGCCAAAGTCCCAACTCCAGGAGACTATGCCACCAGTATCAGTCGACAGATCCGTGAACTGCACATCAGTTCGCGCTAGCGGATCCGAAGGAGTCCAGGTGAAGTTGGCTGTGGGAGGCTGGTTGAACAGAGCGCACCCCGTCAATATTCCAACCGTCACTGCCAGTAAAGCAAGTATCGCCCATCTACGCCGCTGCATTATGATTCCTCCTTTTGACCATGACAGTACTATACCATACGCACAGCATATTGTGAAGGCATGTCGCTAGTGGCCGATCACCGTGAAAATCGCGCCCATGATCACAAGCAGAACACCGAGAATGTTCCAGCCGTTGATCGGTCGCATCGCTGATCCGAGCCAACCGTACTGAGAGATGACAAGCCCAGCAATCACCTGCCCCGTGAGCAT
>JAGGXO010000084.1 GCA_021163015.1 Candidatus Bipolaricaulota bacterium | reverse complement strand
TCTACTCCTTATGTGCGAATTACGCAATGGAGATGGCGTGAAACCCGGACTGTATACGCAGATTTACGATATCGTGCGCCAGATCCAGAGGGGAAGAGTGGCAACATACGGACAGATTGCCTACGTCGTCGGGAAGCCGAAATTCGCGCGCCAGGTAGGATGGGCACTGGCAGCATTACAGGATCACGATGTCGATGAACCCGTTCCTTGGCAACGCGTCGTGAATGCAAGAGGCGAGGTGCGCATGGGACACCAACAGATAGATCTGCTTCGGGAAGAGGGAATCGAGTTTGGTGAGGATGGGCGTATCGACCTCGATCTCTTTGGCTGGGATGGACTGGTCTGAGAGAAGATGATCGAGCCTTGCCCGCCTCGAGATGTGCGTCTACAGTGGTAGAGAATAGGGAGGAGGAATGAAGAGGATTCTGTTCTTGTTGCTCATCGTCGTAATAGGTCTTGTCAGCACGTCCTGCTTCGGTCCGGCCGTGCGTCCGACCGTCGATTTCACGTGGTGCCCGGATGGATCAAGTGGTCTGCTGTCATATCACTTCTTCTCACATTCGACGACTGTACCGGGCCACTACATCACTACGTTCAACTGGCAGTTCGATGACGGATCGAGCATCGATGACTACTACCGCGACGTCATTCATCGCTTCCCAGAAGAAGGGACCTACTTCGTTACCCTAGTCGCCACCGACGATCGCGGTGTCTCGGGAACCGCGTCTAAGGAGGTACACGTCCAGCCAGCAGCGTTCATTCGCACGTGGAAACTAGCGCTCGGCTTCCCGGTACAGGTCTATGGTGAAGTGGAGAATCGGTGCGGTGATACCCTTCCTACGGTTACACTCAAGGCCAAGTTCTACGATGCTGATGGATTAAGACTGACCGACGGAACTGTTGTGATCAACGATCTGGAACCGGGCGAACGGGCGGCATTCACTGTGAAGGCACAGGAGTACTCAAGCAGGATCTTCTACGCAACTGTTGCCGTTGAGTCTTTCACCGTCGATTGCCCGGAGATCTTTCACCCAGTCCCCATGAGGACAAATGCGCCTGATCGCTGATCTGCACATCCACTCCCGCTTCAGCCGCGCGACCAGCCCGCAGATGGACCTGGTATCGCTTGCTCATTGGGCAAGAATCAAGGGGATTGGACTTCTCGGGAGTGGCGATTTCACGCACCCACAGTGGCTCAAGGAGCTGAAGGACCGGCTTGTGCCTGAAGGGAATGGTCTCTTTCGCTACGGCGGGGTACGTTTCATGCTCACTAGCGAGATTAGCCTCATTTGGAGGCAGGACGGGAAGGTGCGCAAGGTGCACATCCTAATTCTCGCTCCTTCGTTTGAGGCTGTGGAGCGGATCAACCATGACCTGAGCATGATCGGTAATCTTGCCTCCGATGGGCGTCCCATTCTTGGTATCTCCGCACAGCGTTTAGCGGAGGTTGTATGGAGTGCGGAGGAGAGCGCCGAGCTTATCCCAGCGCATGCGTGGACGCCGTGGTTCTCCGTCTTCGGCTCACGTTCGGGTTTTGATTCGCTCGAAGAATGCTTTGGAGAATACACCGGCCGTATCTTCGCCATCGAGACCGGGCTATCGAGCGATCCACCGATGAGCTCGCGATTGTCTGCTCTTGATGGCCTCACGCTGATCTCCAACTCTGATGCACATTCCCCGAGCAAACTCGGGCGTGAAGCGACGCTGTTCGACCTTCCCAAGCCAAGTTACGACAGCATCATCGAGGCGATGAAGACGCGCGATAGAGCGCGCTTCTTGGGGACGATTGAGTTCTACCCACAGGAAGGGAAGTATCACTACGACGGCCACCGCAAGTGTGGTGTTGTCCTCTCCCCGCGCGAGGCGATGGCGCACAACAACATTTGCCCCGTGTGTGGTAAGCCGCTGACGATTGGCGTAATGCACCGAGTGGAGGACTTGGCAGATCGTCAGGATGTGCGGGGGGCCAGCATTTGTCCTCCGTATCGCAATTTAGTTCCTCTGGAGGAGATCGTCTCCCAAGCTGTCGGAGTTGGAGTCAAGACAAAGACCGTCGCTCGAGAGTACGCGCACCTGATCGAGGAATTCGGAGACGAGTTTCGCATCTTGCTAGACCTTCCCCTGGAAGAACTGCAGGGTCGTGTCCCTCCGCGCATACTGCAGGGGATCATGTGCGTCAGCTCGGGAGATGTGGAGATCACCCCTGGCTACGATGGGGTGTACGGAAAGGTTCGCATCCCACTTGATGTTGATCAGTAATTGAGCTGCTTGTGTGGGGTGATTCAAAGGAGAATTCACCACGAAGTGCACGAAGAACACGCAGAGTGGAGCAGATGCCAACTGTGCTGGGTTTGCTTGCGTCAGGAATCGCCTTCTTAGGTCGCATCTCGAGTTGTGTGTCCCTTATCCATGCGGCTTTCCGGGGACTTGACTCCTTTATCATCTTCGTTCGCAGCCCATGGGGCTGCTGTCTTGCCGGTGTAACTTCGGTGGCGGAAAATGAACTACCCCGCCGCAAGCGGACGGTGTATCAAGAAGCTTTGTGAGAAGCACGCCCCAAGGGGCGGGGAATCAACCCCTGTAGGGGATTGAATGTATGTGCCCGTATAGCGTATCCAGCACTTCATGGAAGTGGATTTAGGGGATGAGAGCTTGAAAGTGGCCGACCTGCTGTAGGGGGGCTCACTCGCTGTGCATTTCTCTATCGACTGTCACAGGCGTGAGCAGGTTGCGCGATTGGTATCGTTGTTGTAGCCTTGCCGCATGAATGTCAAGGTTGTCGCAACCAATCGCAAAGCTCGCCACGAGTATGAGATCATAGATACGATCGAGGCAGGGATCGTCCTTGTCGGAAGCGAGGTGAAGAGCTTACGCAATGGGAGCTGCTCGCTTCAGGACGGCTACGCCGTGATCAGAAACGGTGAAGTAACCCTGCGTGGTGTGCATATCGCCCCGTACAAACAGGCGTCGACGTACAACGTCGAGCCCGATCGAGATCGGCGTCTCCTCCTTCACAAGCGTGAGATCATGCGGCTTCAGACGAAGGTCAAGGAGAGGGGACATACCCTCATTCCCCTGCGTGTCTACTTCAGCAAGGGGCATGCCAAGATCGAATTGGGCCTGGGAAGAGGGAAGCACACCTACGACAAGCGTCGCAAGCTGCGCGATGATGACGAACGCCGCCGCACGCAAGAGGCGATGAAGCGCTACAACCGAGGAGAACAGGTATGAACGTGCGGCAGGAAGTCGAAGCGCGTGAATGTCGTGAGCTGGCAGCATACGCCGTTCACAGTGTAAAGAGCCGTGGAAGAGATTGCCCAATCGAGCCTGACACGATCCGCACGGTGTTTCAGCGCGATCGCGACCGGATCATCCACTGTAAGGCGTTTCGGCGGTTGGAGTACAAGACACAAGTCTTCGTCAATCACGAGGGTGACCATTACCGCACTCGCCTTACGCATTCACTCGAAGTGTGGCAGATCGGGCAGACTATCGCCTCCGCTCTTGGACTGAATCTTGACCTGGCGGGAGCGATTGCTCTGGGACACGACCTTGGGCACACTCCGTTTGGCCATTCGGGCGAGGACGCCCTGAACTCTCTCCTTCCTGAAGGCTTTCGCCACTACGAGCAAGGCATACGCGTGGTGGAAGAACTCGAAGACTCGTACCCCGATCAGCCGGGACTCAACCTGACGTTTGAGGTGCGTGAAGGGATCCTCAAGCACGTCATATGGAAGATCATGCTCGATCCTGACAGCTTTTCCCACCTTGAGCCCACAGTGATGCCGTCGCTCGAAGCGCAAGTGATCAACATGGCAGATCCTATCGCGTTCATCAGTCATGATCTAGACGACGGTCTGCGAGCCGGAATCCTAGATCAGGCAGATCTGCGCCGATTGAGAATCGCCAAACGCCTCAGTCTGGCAGGAGAACAAGCCTGGCTCCGTCACGTGATCCCCCTCCTTGTAACTGATGTCGTCAGTGCGACTGCGGAGCGTTTGGTGCAGTTCTCGATCAACTCTCCTGATGATGTGCGCGAACATGCAGAGCTGCTCGTCGACTTCTCCCCTGAAATCAAGCAGGAAAAGGAGGAACTTTCCAACTACCTGTACGAGAACTTCTACGATGACTACCGCGTGCGACGCATGCGCAAGCAGGGGATCAGGATCATCGAGGAGCTGTACCGCGCGTTCATCAGCGATTGGCGGCTCCTGCCGACAGCAGTTACTGCGCCCAAGAGAGATGATCTAGTGGGGGCCGAAGGCAAGGATCAAGAGGCTCTGCTGCGTCCAATCGTGCGGGACTACATCGCTGGCATGACCGATCGATTTGCGTTCAAGACGTACGCGCAGGTGATCGGAGGTATTCCTCTGCCTGACTAGGTAGCAAATGAGAAAGGGTGAAGCGCCAGATTCCATTGAGAGATAAGGGTGCTTCACGGCGAAGGGCAGGGAGAGGTCAGAGGACGAAACGCTTGCCCCTGCTCTTAGGATTGATGACAGTCGACAACCAATTACCGCATTAGACAGCCAATCGAGCTTCATTCTGCCTGTCCTTCGTAGTGAGTTCTATTGGCATCCATTTGTCAGCTAGAACTGAAGCACCTGCCTCTTGATCGAATAAGGAATTGACTAGCTACGGAAGAGGACTGCTTCACGCTTGAACGCACGAATGGAGGCAGCAATCAAGATAGCCCCACAGATGATGTTAGCCGCTAGCGTATACACGAGATGTGAGAACTGGAGATTGCCGACTATGATCTCCTGTAGGGCGTAGAGTGCGTTGGCGATCGGGATCAGAAACCTCGTTCCGACGAACGTGCTTCCCCCACTCATCGATACGAGGCCGATGAGGACGATCACCATGTAGATCGGCATTAGGTACGTGCTCGCCTCTTTCTGGCTACGGGCATAGCTTCCAACAATAACGACCAGTGCCGAGAGGATAATCGCCAGTGGGACAAGTACGACGAGCATCCACCCAAAGGCTCCCAGGCTGAGGGAGAAGGTCGCCTGCACACCTTGCGAGGCACTCGTTGCCGCCAGACTTCCGCCGAAGAAGTGCACACCGATCAGAAGCCCGATCTCAGAGAGGATGGATGAGACGAGGGAGACCGTAAGGATGGTCAGAAACTTGCCGAGGACTATCTCGGTGCGAGATAGCTGGCTCACAAGGAGGGAGGCGATCGTCCCTCGTTCTTTCTCCCCTGCAGTGATCTCCGCTCCTAGGCCCATCGCCCCAGTGAGGATAGCCAGGACCATGAAGTAAGGCAGAAGTCGGCTCAGGATCATCCTTCCCATCGATTCGCCGCTGGCGACGTTCTGTACGGTGAGATTGATCGGAGGGGAGAGGGAACTGTAGTCCATTCCCAGTTCATCAAGCTTCTCCCGCAGCACGTCCTTTAAGTACACCTGCAGAAAATCGCGCACCCGCGCCGCGGCGACAACACCAATCTGGTCGGTCTGATCGTAGTAGAGGGTGATATCAAGGCCGATCCCCGGTCCTCCGCTCCCCTTTGCGACCGACATCATCACCTGCCCGCTCTTGTCTTGCAGATCCTGCAGGCCAGTCTCGATATCGGGAACGAAGAGCGCGTAGAAAGCGCTTGCTTGCCGCACTCGATCGTGGAACGTTTGATCGCCCGAGAGATCGACAACGACAACGGTCGGGATCATTGCGTCCAGTTTGCCCTGCTCAGCAGTGGTGAAATGCCCCATCACTCCGACGATGAGCGGGTAGAAGATGAGGGGGAAGAAAACCGTCAGAATTAGCGTGCGCCGATCACGCACGGCACCGATCAGTTCTTTGGAGAAGAGAAGGCGGACGTTCTTCCACATTTTGTCTAATCAGTTGTAGATTGAGTTTGAACGGTCACTGCGGGCAAAGAAGCGTCCGAAGAATCGGGCGCTCCCTCGCTTGTGGCGTCAGGGCTGGCTGTGGGCGATGGGCTCTCCGATTCCACGACGGGCACCGCAGCCGACTGTGCCGGCTGCGGTGTTGTGGCGGATGCTTCAGTCTGCACCTGGGATTCTGGCGCCTCTGAAGCAGGAGGAGAGGAGGGTGTAGGAGGAGCTACATTGCTCTGCGGAGCGACGGTCGGTACCGTCATTCCCTGTTTTCCGCGTGTCATCGGCGGCGTATCGTCCTTGAACACGGTGATTACTTGCACCGCCTCGGTCATGCCCGATGCATTTTGGCTGTAGTAGGTTATCTGGTGTGGCCCGTCGGTTCCTGTAACGTGGAACGCTCCGCCATAGCGCCTCCACGCCCCACCATCGATTGAGTAGTAGGTCTTGGTGATGCCGTAGGTCGATGCGGAGAGGAGGTCCAGCACAACGGGTGTTTTCGAGGTCAACCACTGACCGGCTTGATTGCTGTAGCTAGGATCACCGAACGTAATCCTGGTCTGCGGCGGGTTGTTGTCCAACACGAACTCAAGCTCTGTCGCCGGTTCGGCGTTCCCCAGATTGTCAATCCCGTAGTAGGAGACGTGATATTTGCCATCCGGTCCGCTCAGGGTGAACGGGCCCGTATACTGCTGCCAGTCTTCTCCGTTGATGGAGTAGAGGATCCTTGCCACCCCGCTTCCAGGATCACTAGCACTCAACGTGATTGGCATCTGTGATGTGATGATCATCGAGCCAGCTTGAGACACAGGATTCCCCGCGAGACCCGCTGCCAGCGGCGTGACTTTCATCCAATCGACGGGCGGAGTCATCAGCGGGTGCGGGTCGTAGAGGGCGTTGTATGCTTGATCGCCGACCCCATCACCATCTACATCTGCTCCTGTGTAGTCGCTCCAGTAGTTTCCGCTCGTAGCAGACCAGGTGTTGAGGTGCCGCTGGTCCAGACCGTTGCTTCCGTTGTCGATGAAGCTGTTACCCTGAATCGTGTTATCTCGAGATCCAAGCATCATCACGACACCGTAGTGGTTCTTCGCGATCACGCTTGCCTCGATGACGTTCCCGCTCGCGTTCAAGAGCCGTACTCCCGCCTCTCCTAGGCTAAGTTGGCACTTTTCGATGCGTCCATTTGCCACCGAGTTCAAGTAGATCCCGGCATCGCGTGCCTTTTCGATCACGCAACTGCGGATCACAAAGTGCGCGCTCGTGTGATCGACGTATATTCCATAGTCGGTTGATGATACATCGATGTACCAACCCTCAATGACATACGGGTCATCAGCACTGCCGCTTCCCGACACAATACCGTTCTGCGGCGTGAACGCATCATCTCCGTAGATGTAGATAGGTTCATGGGCCCTCCACCACAGGAGCCCACCGTCAGATTGCCCCCCCACCAGGACGACCGAAACGACAGCGAAT
>JAGGXO010000062.1 GCA_021163015.1 Candidatus Bipolaricaulota bacterium | reverse complement strand
GAAGCGCTTCAAGGGACTCGGAGAGATGAATCCGCGCGAGCTGTGGAGCACCACGATGAGCCCGGAGCAACGGATCTTGAAAAAGGTGGAGATCCGGGATGCGCTGGAGGCAGACGAGGTATTCTCTACCCTGATGGGAAGTAACGTTGCCCTCAGGCGTGACTTCATCTGGGAGAACAGCGATAAGATAACAACCCTTGACATCTGACCCTTCTTCTTTGGACCTGTGCCACTGTTTTTTTCCGCAGCGACAGTAGAGTGAAGGAAAGGAGTGAAGATGAACAAGCGAACAATTGTTGCTGCAATCATTGTCCTGATAATCGTTCCTGTGTGGGCAAGCGCGACGTCGATTGGAATCTCCGCTGGAATTGATCCAACGATGATGATCATGATCGGTACAGTCACGGAGGTCCCAGTTATCGATTATGTAGGCCTGCGCGCACAGTTATCGGTTGCGGTTAATTCCGGAATTGCGGGTCTGATGACGATGAACGCAGCAGTGTGTGGCTATTACCCGCTCCTTCCTTTCATTCCCTTCATCGGACTGGGAGGAGGGATTGCCCTCACCCCGAGCGGATTCAATTGGGGATGGACGCTCGATGCGCTTGCCGGGACGCACATTGCCATTGCTGAGCCGGTGAGCCTTTTCTTCGACGTACACTACATCGTCCGGTTCTCCGCGGTGATAACCTATGGGCCGATCTACGAGGGCGGTATCAGCTTCTCGTTCTAGATGCTCATCGGTGTTGGCATCTGCCTAGGGGTGTTGACCGCGCTTTGGGTGGGATGGAATCTCACCCTCGATGCGTTGTGGCAGCCAACCGATCTGGCAACCGTACGCCGAATTCTCTTCCTTGCCCAAGTAAAACAGGGGGAAACAGTCGTTGATCTCGGCTGCGGTGACGGGCGAATCGTTATCACGGCTGCACGTATGTTTGGGGCCCGCGGAATTGGGGTGGAGATCGACCCAGCGCGAGTGCTGTGGGCGCGAGCATGGGCGAGCTTTGCCGGTGTGAGCAGCCGCGTGCGCATCCTGCGCAAGGACATGTACAAAGCCGACCTGCTACATGAGGCTGATGTTGTTGTGTTATTCCTCTCACCGGATGCAAACTACAAGCTGCAGGACAAGCTGCTGCGCGAGCTTCGCCCCGGGGTGCGGATTGTCTCTTACTATCACCCAATGTGGGGGTGGGAGCCAAACGAGATCGGTGTAGCCAAGACCGGGTATCCTATCTACCTCTACCGTATGTCGGAGAGAGAACAGACAATCGAATGATTGAGTCATTGAATCATTGAGTGATCGGGTGAGAACATGAACGTGAATCTTGAAGCAAAAGGCGGGATGAACATCGACTCGGGCGATCGTCCATTCGCTCAATCATTCAATCACTCAATCACTCAATCACTCAATCGCTCAATTGTCAAATCCCTTGCCTCCCTTGCCGCTGCGATCGGAGTGCCTCCTGAGAAGGCTTGGAAAAGGATAGAGATCTGCGGCATCACACAGGACTCGCGTGATGTGAAACCGGGATATTTGTTCGTTGCCATCAAGGGATTTGCCAGCGATGGAAATCGCTTCATCGATGATGCGATCTCTCGCGGTGCAGCAGCAATCGTTTCTTCGAAGCATGTTTCCTGCCACGTCCCGCTGCTTCGTGTAGATGGTGGCAGGATTGCGCTTGCCGGGCTATCAGCGGCGTTCTTTTCGCACCCCACGCGTGGTCTGTTCACCGTTGGCGTTACCGGAACGAACGGGAAGACCACGGTCTGTCATCTGGTGTCACATCTGCTTGGAGATCATGAGAGCGTGATCGTCGGTACGGTGAGCAACGAGGCGAGAGGGCTGCATGCCGTTACCACTCCAGAGAGCCCGATCGTGCAGCAAATAGCCTCGGATGCGCTTGCTTCTGGGAAGAGGAACCTTATCCTGGAGACTTCCTCGGCTGGTCTCTTCTTGCACCGCGTGGATAACGTGGACTTTGATGCCGCTGTGTTTACAAACCTTACCCACGACCATTACGACTTTCACTCCGACCGTGAGGGATACTTGCGCGCGAAGCTGATCCTATTTCGCGACCTGAAACCCACAGCGCGAGCGATTGTCAATGCCGACGATCCCTCTTCAGCGCAGATGATCGATTCCACGCGAGCGAAGGTGGTCACCTATGCTATTGCCGAGCCTGCCTCCTACCGCGCAACGAATATCGAGTATGAACTGAAATCCACACGATTCACTATAGAACATGGCGCGGATCGCGTTCCAGTGCGTATCGCTCTACCCGGCGAGCACAACGTGTACAACGCACTTGCCGCCGCTGTTGTCGCTTCGGAAGCAGGGATCCCATTTCCTCTAATCGCAAGCAGGCTCGCCACCGCGAGCAGCGTGGCGGGGCGTTACGAGTTCCTCAAGGCGGCGAATGGGGCCAGTGTAGTCGTTGATTTTGCTCACAGCCCGGATTCTTTGAAGAAGATGCTCCTCTCGCTGCAGCCCTACTACGAACGAATTATCTGCGTCTTCGGTTGTGGTGGAGAGAGCGATCGCGACAAGCGGCCGATCATGGGAAGGATCAGCAGCCAGCTCGCTGATGTCACCATTCTCACAACAGACAATCCAAAGAGTGAGAACCCTCGGGAGATCATCAACGCCATCGCTGAGGGCGTCTCCCCGGAGGCCAAGTGCGAACATATTCTCGACCGAGAGGAAGCAATCAGACGAGCGATCGAGCTAGCTAACCCAAACGATGTTGTCCTCATTGCAGGCAAAGGACACGAGACATACCAGATCGTCGGCCATGAATTCGTTCCGCACAACGATATCCAATACATGCACAATTCTGGGCTTGTGAGCTGATGCCTAAGTTGGCTTTGGCGACCGATCCCCCGCAAGATTCCATCTGAGGTAAGCATGAAACAAGCAAGCAAACATCCTCGGCGGTGGCGTATTGCGCTGTTCGTCGGAATTCCCCTTCTCGTGCTTGCCATCGCAACGCTTACCCTTATGTTTGTCGCCTCTCACTCTGCATCAGACAAGGAGCTCTCCGTAGAGCCAAAAGAGATACCATCGAGCTGGATAGTTCCCAGTTCGAGCACTCAAACGGGATCGGTTGTAGGAACCGATGCGGATGAAGTTCTGCTTACCGATCAACTGGCATCGCCCGTTGAGAGAACGATGTCTGGGGCACTGATCATCATTGGCAACGGTAAGCAATTCGGCGAGGAGAGCTATGAATTGCAGATATCAAACGACAATGGTGTCCACATGACATCGCGTGGTACATTCTCGTTCAAGGTCATTCTTGCTAAGGTAACGGCGGCCTTTTCACAGGACGTTTCCTTGGATGGCGAGCTTCGCCCCGATCGCTACACACTTGAGATAAATGGTCCGCTCGGGATCGGGAACCGCAGGATTGAAGGGGTAGTTGTCGGCAATGTAGCGCGCTTGACCTCAGGCGATAAACAAGATGAGATACATATTGGGACAAGCCATCCTCTTGTGCTTGGAACGTTCAGTACATACACGCTGATTCCGGTGCTCTTCAGTTTGCTTGAGGGCAAGGGGACCGTGGAATTCCAAGTCATTCCGCTCATGAGAGGCAGAGGCAAGGAAGATGATGCTGGAAAGACCGATCAGCCGATTCTCTTGAGCGTTACGCGCGCTGGTGATGCGTTGATCAAGACTGGCACAGGTGAGGTCGTCGTGGACAAATACATCCTTGCAAGCAGCATTGGGAACAGCACGCTACTTGCCAAGGATGACGAGTTTCTAGCGCTCGTCGCTTCGAGCGGCGACGGATCATTGATCGCCTACCGATCCGACTACTTCCCCGATGGGATCATTCTACCGTAGCTTGAGCTTGCTGGGAGCCCTCGGCTTGGATTTTGCTCCCGGTCGGATTGGCCTGTAGGATGTGACAAGGAGGTGATACGGAGAAGGGCTACGATGTGTCCGCAGTAGGAAGAAACCGCTTGATCAGAACAAGAAAGGAGGCTGTCATGGGACGCTTGTTGTCTGGAGTACTACTCTTAGCATTGTTGTCTGCAAGTTTGCTGGGTGTGATTGCCCTTGGGGATAGTGTTGATCCTCCCAATGGTGTTGTTCTTGGATGGACAATGAATGACGTGCACCACACTATGTCTTTCTCTTGGTATACCAGCACCGCAGAAGCGGGGGATACGATCTATTACGATGCGCAAACACGGAACGGGGACGCGACATCGTATGCCTACTCTGTTACATCAGATGAGCCCCCCGAGGTGATCATAGGCAGGAAGGGTGACGAAGAGGGCTACACACACAAGGTCACCGTGACTGGGCTGGAACCTTACACCGATTACTACTTTGTCGTGGGTGGCTCTGGGGGATACAGCAAAGAACTGAAGTTCCGCACGATTCCGGATGATCTCAACTCCATAACCTT
>JAGGXO010000181.1 GCA_021163015.1 Candidatus Bipolaricaulota bacterium | reverse complement strand
TTGAGATTCACAAAGCAATTGCCACTTCATTATTCGTCACGATTTTTACTGCTTCCGCCGCGGTAATTATCTATTGGAACCGAGGCAATATACCTTGGCTATCGGCTCTGTCTGTTCTTATTGGATCAATTATTGGAGCAAGAATAGGCAGCAAAATATCCCTAAAGACAGAACCTTTTTGGTTAAGAATTGGGCTTTCAATCGTGGTGATAAGCTTGGCGTCTCTAACGGTTTACAAGGCATTATAAGATTTAAATGTGTTATGGAGGCATTTGGGAAACAAAGGGGGAAACGCATATTTTGTGGTGTCAATACTTTGGCTGCATAACAAATCACTGCACTGGATTTCTTTTGCTCCGCTCTGTAAAAACCGGTGGATCTAGTTGTTATGCTAATTTATCGCCGAAGGCACCATGCCATCTAAATCAGCAAAGGGAGAAACAAATGAAAGTGAAACAACGAAGAGCCAGCCCTGCTATCCGTGGGCACCTGGCCATATTCCGCTTCCTGATTATTGGCAATCTCCGTGACTCAGCGATTATGGCGTTACATTAGTCTGCAGACTGATGCCTATCTCGCCTTTTCTTAGGTTTTTTCTTGATATTACAGCTATGGACTCCTAGAATGCATAAGGTTGGCAGAATGATTGCCCGGTAAGAGGGAGATGTTGGGTAGAATAACAAGTTGGGCGAATGGAGAGAGGAATACATGACGTCATCGGATTTCTGGCAGCCATATGAAGAGACGATCTCCAGCTATGACGAGCTCGCCTCAGTGATTGACGAAGTGTTCACAAAATGGTCTGCAAGAAGCCGTGTCTTCGCATGGCGCGGACTTGTTAACGCTGATTGGCCATTGCACAGCTCGCTTTATCGTCGCGTGTTGTGGACGCACACCAAGTCCTTGCCGGAGGAAGCCGATATTCGTCGCCATGAAAAGAGTATCCTTGCTGATGTCCACAGATGGGGATTACACGTCTCGCCAACTGGCGCCCGAATGTCAATCCTAAACCAACTCGCAACCCTCCAACACTATGGCGCTCCGACCCGCCTCATAGATGTAACATTCAACCCCTGGATCGGTGCTTGGTTTGCCGTCGAGCAGAAGTGGAACAACGGCGACGAGCTTCACGCTGCGTCGGATGCGCGTCTTTTCGCGATCGACGTCACTAGGCGCCTCATCAACGAGAACGATTCTTATCGTGACTGGGAGGATGAACCTCACACGCCCTGGCCACACAGGCCTCCCAAGAACGCTTCCGATGATGAGAAGCGTACGTGGCGTGAATGGTGCTCAAAGGTATTCGCGTGGCATCCACCACACTACGACAACCGCATTGCAGCTCAGAACGGGGGCTTCATATTCGGCGGTGTGCCGATGACAAACGGACTTACCGGTCAGAACCAGTGGCCAAAAGGAGGAGACACGCCCGGGTTCTGGAAGATAGCAGAGGTTCGCTCTGCGACATCCGTAGCATTACGGCCACACAAGCTGGAGACTACGCATGGGGGTGTGTCTCAAAACGCAGTCTACTCGTTTAGAATTACACACAGTGCGAAGACCGAAATCCGTGAGAGACTGGAGCGCAATTTCAACTACAAGCATTCAACGGTCTATCCTGATTACACAGGCTTTGCAGAGTTCGCAACTCATAACTTGAAAACGCGTAAACCGCGTCCCTGATGAAGAGAGACACCCAACAAAGGCTTTCAGGTTACCGATATTCCGTTGCGCGCTCCATGATGGCAGGTGAGTTTGGTCGTTACACTCACTCCTGGTCCGAAATCGCTATGGCATGTGAATGCCAGAAGGAGTAGGCAATGAACGTGAATGTCGGGACCGTAAATTCGCTGAAGGTAGAAGCGGTGCGGACAGTCTTCGACACCGCGTTTCCAGAAGATGACATCGAGGTGAGTACCGTTGATGTGTCATCCGGCGTTCCTGCGCAGCCGTTCAATGGTGAGTTAGCTTTGGGGGCGATCAACCGCGCGCATGCCGCCCTCCTCGATGCCGACTACGGCGTAGGAATCGAAGCGGGCATCGTTCACTTTCCCGGGTGCGAGGAGCGGTTCAGCGTGCAGTTCTGCGCCATCGTCGATCGAGATGGCGGGGTCAGCGTAGGACACGGCCCGGGGTACACTCTCCCTCACGAGGTGATCGCGGCACTGGAGGCAGGATCAGATCTTAATCGCGAGATGAGCCGTATCTCGGGAATCGAGGAGATCCGCAATAAAATCGGCGCGGTCGGCTACCTGTCGAACGGGATCACCGATCGGCTCACGATCACGCGGGACGCCGTGCTGATGGCCCTCATCCCGCGCATCAAGCAGACGGGGTGAAGGTCAGCCACACCTTGCGCGTGCGCGGCCCATCGAACTCACAGAAGAAGATCCCCTGCCACGTGCCCAAGTGTAGCCGTCCGCGTTCAACGATCACCGCAACCGATGAGCCGAGGAGCGCTGCCTTCACATGCGCCGGTGAATTCCCTTCGGCGTGCGTCCACGCGCTTTCGTCTGGGACAGCGTCGTGCAAGAAGGAGATGATGTCGTGCGCCACCGCCGGATCGGCGTGCTC
>JAGGXO010000052.1 GCA_021163015.1 Candidatus Bipolaricaulota bacterium | reverse complement strand
AGGAGCGGTTCCGCCTCGATCAGCTGCAAGACAGTCAGTGCCCGCGCAAACCGAGCAAGCACCCAGGAGAGCACACGGAGTGCGACCTCACCGAACCGCGCGAGTTCAACCTGATGTTCAAGACCTACGTTGGAGCGCTGCACGATCCCTCAGCGGAGGCGTACTTGCGGCCGGAGACAGCGCAGGGAATCTTCGTCAACTTTAAGAACGTGATGTCCACGGCCAGGGTGAAGCTCCCATTTGGGATCGCTCAGATCGGAAAGTCGTTCCGCAACGAGATCACGCCGCGAAACTATACCTTCCGCTCGCGCGAGTTCGAGCAGATGGAGATAGAGTTCTTCTGCTCTCCCGACGACTCACAGCGCTGGTACGAATACTGGCGCGATCACCGCTTCTCCTGGTACACGTCGTTGGGCCTGGCAAGCGACAAACTGCGCCTGCGTGATCACTCTCCCGAAGAGAGGGCGCACTACAGCTGCGGGACGGCCGACATTGAGTACGCGTTCCCATTCTTATCAGATGGTGAGTACGGCGAGCTAGAAGGTGTTTCCCACCGCGGCGATTTTGACCTGCGCAGCCACATGGAGGGGAAGCTCATCCGCGATGGAGACGGGTTCACTGTAGAACTGGACGAGCACGGACAGCCTCGCTATACCGGAAGCGGGAAGGATCTCTCCTACTTCAATGAGGCAACAAAGGAGAAGTTCATCCCGCATGTCATCGAGCCCTCAGCAGGAGCGGATCGCGCGATGCTCGCTTTCTTGTGCGAGGCGTACACGGAGGACTCAATTCCTGACGACAAGGGCGTACCACAGCCGCGCGTGGTCCTCAAGCTCCACCCGCGACTAGCGCCGGTGAAGGTCGCCGTCTTTCCCCTCACGAAAAAAAACGGTATGCCTGACGTAGCAGCCGATATCTACCGCGAACTGAAGAAGAAGTGGAACGTGTACTACGATCAGACCGGCTCGATCGGCCGTCGCTACCGCCGGCAGGATGAATCGGGGACGCCGTTTTGCATCACGGTTGATCACCAGACCCTTGAGGATGGGACCGTAACCCTGCGCGACCGCGACACGACCCTTCAGGAGCGGGTGAACAGCACTGACTTGGTGTCAATCATCGCAGAGAGGCTGGCAACAGGGATAGATTGAGCCATTGAGTGACTGACTGATCGGGAGACTCATGGATTCAGAGATTGACTGATCGGGAGATCGAGTGATTGCGGCGGCAACGCTTCCGATTCTTCCGTGATCATTCGTGAGATTCGAGGCATTCGTGATAGTGCTTTCAGTTACCGCTCCATTGATTCGATTGCTCAATCATCAAGTCTCTCAGTTAGCTACCCTCTACGCAGCGGGATCTTGCGCCAGACAAGATCGGCCAGGAAGAGGATAAGTGAGGCGATGAGGAAGTGAGAGTGGATGTCGGTCGAAACGACCATCTCCTTGGCTGTGGAAGGCTGAGGCAAGACCTCGTCTTGTAGGATCTTGCCTCCCGTAGCGTCAGCTATCTCGTGCAGTGTTTCCTCGTCTATTCCGGTTCCGGCATACTCCGCAGGGTAGGAAAGCGATATCGGAACGAGGGTGCTTCGATGGCGTGAGTTATCCGTGATCATGATGGTGCAATCACCATGACACGGCGCCGGGAAGACTGCGCGGTAGAGACCAGGGGCGACCTGTTCCATTGATCTCTCGTCGCCAGTACTGACAAGATGTGCTCTGAGATCGAGGAAGTTGGCGAATCCTCCTTCTTCATTGCGCGCATCGGCGAGCACCTCGATCTGTCCATCGGTGATCCTGCCGCTCCCCGTCAAGCCCAGTGACGAAGTGGTTATTGGCTCAACACTTGACAGCATCGTGTCGAGCAGAAGGCCCGCTTTCTCCCAGGCGAGCCATCGATCTGACCAGTTACCATCAAGATCGGTGTTCAACACGGCAACCTGTCCTGAGCCCATGCGCCAACGGGCGAAGAGGGGGTCCTCACCCGCCCAGAGCAGCACATCCGCCGATGGCTTGGCGTAGCTGAGCAGGTGCCCACGGATCTCGGGGATCGCGGATAGCTCTCCTGTCGCAAGAGGCCCGTTCACGGCGACATTTCCGCTGACAAATCGACTGCGACTCAATCGCTGTGTAGCTTCAATGGATACTTGCGGCAGGTTGGTAACGTCCACCGCTCTGTATAACGGCCCGTGTCCAGCCTGAATCAAAGAAGTAAGAAGAGGTATGTTCGGTGTCTTCCCGATCGCGATCGCCGATAGGGTTATGTCCCCTCCTTGCAGCCGAGCGAACAGGCCTTCGTAGTCCCGGTATTCGTCGATCGTTTTCCCATCGGAGAAGAGAATCACGTGCTTGGTCCGCGCGGAGACCTTGTCGAGAGCGTTGAGGGCGGCCACGATCGGGTAGTAGATATCGGTCCCACCGGTTGCCTCCAGTGAGCGCAATGGATCATAGATCGCACTGCCGTCGCCGACCGGTTGAATCGGGACGAGCCACTGGTAATCCCTGTTGAAGGCAATCACTCCAACAAGCGCATCCTTATCTAGCAGGTTGACGCTTGCCGCCACAGCTTCCTTGAGGATATCGATCTTCGCCGCATCCTGCGCACGGCTGCGCATGCTTGCCGAACGGTCGAGAAGGAAGACTATCGCCATACTAGCCGTACGAGCCTTCTGTGGAACAGTGTATGAAATGGGCAACATATCTTCGATCCCTCCACCAGCGTATCCACGCACGTCCTTCTCTCCCTCGATGACGAGAAGGCCCCCGCCGAGGTCAGAGACGAAGCGATCCAGGTCTGCGACCACCTGCTGAGGTATGTCAGCCAGGTTCACGTCTGATATGACTATCTCGTGATACGCTGCTATTTCGGAGATGGAGGGAACGCTGGTCTTGTGCACGAATGCTGCACCTATAGCCCGCAGGAGCGACAGAACTGGCGCGTCATCCCGCGGGTCAACCACGAGCAAGTTGGGGAGGGTTGTCGTATGTACAGTAGTCGTAAGAGTGTCGTTTTCGAAGATCGGGTCATCTTCCTGTTTGATGGAGATACGATACTGGTATGCCCCCTCTGAAGCGAGAGAATCGGTCAGTGTGAGCTTGTTGCTGCCCACATTAATCGCCACGTCGCTTGCCGATATCAGCTCGTTCCCCCTGTACACCGCGAGTGTCGCTTGGGCGTCTCTCTTGGAGACGATGGTTGCCGAAATTGTGAACGGGCGATTGAGCGTCGTCACCGATGGCGCTACAAGCTTTGTCATGCGCAGGTCCGTAACGATTTCGGTCCCAACCGGGAGGACACAGATCGGAACACTGACCTGCCGTGCTGTAGCAAGACCCTGATCCAAACCTTCTGTTATGCGCCCGTCGCTTACGAGAATGAGCTGAGTATGTCTGTCGTGCCACGCGTCGGCAAGGGCGAGATCAACCGCAGTGGCCAGATTCGTTCCCACGCCGAGGTCGTCGCTCGTTACAGTTGCGGAAAAGCGATCAGAGACGGGCTCGGTAATTTTGGCCGTGTCTGCAAAGGAGATTGAGCCAAATGTGTAGTTTGGATTCGCGTTGACGACCGCTGCAATTTGATCGCGGACGCTCTCGATGTCGGTTGTTTCGGTGATACTCGCTGATCGGTCGATCAGGAAGATCGCGCGGTGCTCAGTGAACCTGCGAGTGCTCTCCGGTCCGGCAAGGGAGACGACAATCAACGCTAGGGTTAGCGTACGCAATATGAGCGAGCGCTTGTGATGGCGGTTGATAAGGAAGATCAACGGAAGAGCGAGGAGTATTAGGAGCAGGAAAGGTCGCGAAAACTGGATCATCTCTTCCTCCGGGCAAACCCACGCAGTGAGAACCCACGCAGTAGGAACCCGCGCAATGGGGATCCCCACCCATAGTAGAGGGCGGCTTCGAGGACACAGAGCAAGAGAGCTAGAAGTACTATCTGTGGCCATAACGGGACCATCGTCGCCTCGGAGTGAAGGGTCCTTCCTTCAAGGGCTTCGGTTTGCGCGGTCGGTGCAGGAATCGATTCGCTGGCAGGGATATTTGCGGCAAGCGGAAACGTCCCCTTGGTGGTCTTGAGGATGTAAATCCCTGGCGCCTGTGGGATGAAAGTGCGTTGCACTTCTGTTGCAAGCGTCTTTCCATCCGGCGCTGTGAGGCTGGTTGGATTGCCGTACCCCTTCAGGGAGAGAGGATCTCCCACGTTCGTCCATGTAGGGGATGGAGGTGTCGGACGGGGTGTCAGATATGCAAGGATGTTTCTCACGAGGACTGGGAAGTCGATCGTTAGGGGGAGGTTGGTGCGCATGATATCGGGGGCTATTAGGACGATCGATCTATTCTCCTGGTTGAGCCGGTAGAGGATGGGTGAATCGGTCGAAGCTGTTATGATTGTTTCTCCTGCGGGATCGGCGATCACTGCGGGCGCGGCGGCAACGCGAAAGTCCGACGGATCGACACCAGCAAGGAGCCCGTCATCTGGGAGGGCAACCCGCAGAGAGGCTAGTTCTAGATCCTCTCCAAGAAGGATTGAGCCCGGGAGACTGGCGTGTACCAGAAGAATACTCCCGACCAGATCCTTTGGTGCGGTCTCGTCGTAAATCACTGTCAGATCGACGGCTTCGTTCTCGTCATCAGCAACAATCTTGATCGGTCCACTGGCGCGAAGGGCGGCCTCGATGTATTGGTTTCTCTCCCCGATCCAGCGCACACGACGTTCTATCGGGCGTGGTAAACTGAAATAGCGTGTATTGTCGGCTGCAAGGTCATCGCTTGAAGCGATCGATGCGGTGAAGATCGGTCCAAGAGAGCCGGAAAACGGGAGGACGAATGACTGCTCCTGCCCCGGCGCGAGGAGCACGGGAAGGCTCACCTCGCGCGATCCGTCGCTCACACGAAGTTTCGTGTCGACGTATTCATCTGTGAAATTGGAAAGCCTGGCAAATGCTCTTACTCCCGTCATGTCCTCGTCTTCGCGGATGCTGAACGAGGTGATCGCCACATTCTGTCCCCCCAGGATCAATCGCTCTTCAGCGCCCGCTATCCTCTCGGAGTGATCCGTCAGGATGATCACCATCGGCTGTTCGTAGTTGCCTATGACGCTCGAAAGGACGGCATCCAATTCCTTTGGATCACCGTCGCCGTACCAGGTTGCCTTGCTACTTGATAGGATGCCGCGGAGACGATCACGATCCCTCGTTAGCTCAGAGAGGATCTGCAGGTGTGCGCAGTACGAGATTATCGCCGTCGGGCTCGTTGGATATTTCCCCATCAGATCTTCTGCCTGTGCGCGCGCAAGCTCATAGCGGCTCGCGCCCGACGGAGTGATGGCACGCATGCTGGCGCTTGCATCGAGCACGATCACAAGCCCTTGCACGTGCACGGCTGTGCTCAAGCGCTGAGGCTGTGCCATCGCGAGTGAGACCAGGGCGAGAATCATTATCTGTACGATGAGGAGCAGGTCGATCCGCACCCTGACGCGCGCAGCGCGCGTTCTTGGATCCTCCGTGAGTCCCTCCCAAAGGAAGAGGGCTGGGACATCATACGTTCGATTGTGCGCTCGCAAGAAGTACAAGAAGACGATTCCACCCGCCAAGGAGATAAGAGAGAGAGCAGCCGGAGCCTGCAGGATCATTGGACAATCCCTTGTGCGCGTAGGCGCACGTGAATCAGTTCTTCGAGCGCAAGGTCTGTCGGTGCCAAGATGTGTGGGATGCGCTGCGATGAAAGATACCTCTGAAGAGTCTTCAAATGACTATCGAAGCGCCCCCTGTACTGGGCTAGCGTGCGCTCTCCGACGATTAGGTCCAGCCGCCTTCCCGTCTCCACATCGACAAGCCGCACACCACCGGTGACCGTGGGGTTGATCTCCTCGCGATCAACAATCTGTATCGCTACGATCTCATCGCCACGGTAGGCGAGACGCGCTACTCCCTCTTGGTACTGACCTCCAACGAGGAAATCGCTGATCAGGAATAGCAGACCGGTTTCGTGCGTGCGGTGAGAGAACTCGCGAAGCACCAGATCGAGTGATGTCGTTCCGCTCGCCGATACGTCGCGCAGTGCGCGCAAGATGCGCGACATCTGCTGCATGCCATGCCGTGGGGAGACGGAGGGCAGGAGGTGATCTGTGAACGGGTAGAGCCCCACGCGGTCGAGGTTGCGTAGACCAAGATACGCAAGCGCCGCGGCAAGGCGCGCGGCGTAGCGCACTTTGGGCACAGAGCCAAGGTGCATCGATGCGGAGAGATCGACAAGAAGGTAGATCGGGAGATCGACCTCGTGCACGAATGTCTTGACCAAGACCCGATCGAGGCGACCAACGATATTCCAATCGATGTAGCGAAAATCATCGCCTGGTGTGTATTCCCGATAATCGGCGAATTCTAGGCTGACCCCCGCTCGAGGGGAAGGATGAGCGCCGCTGAGGCTGCTTGCGCGCCTTCCTTTGGTGATGAATCTAAGCCGTGAGAGACGTCGGAGAAAGCCTTCATCGATTAGAGGATCCATCACGTCACCGCCGTGTTCTCCCAAACGCTCCTTAGAAGATCCTTCACGTTGATCCCTTCAGCATCTCCCTTGAAGTTTAGGATGATGCGGTGATTGAGAGCAGAGTGGAAGACCGCCTCGATGTCCGCTTGCCGTACGTTCGGCTCCTTGCAGAGGAATGCGTTTGCCTTCGCCGCAAGAATGATCGCTATCGCTCCGCGCGGACTGGCCCCGTACTCTACGTATTCGCGTACATCCTTGGGAGCGTGCTCGCTGCTGGGATGTGTGGCCAGGACAAGACGCGAGACGTAGCGACGAAGTTCGCTTCCGATCGGAAGATCGCGCACTGCATGCCTACAGGTCATGATCTGTTCTCCACCGGCCACTGGATCCGGAAGAGGCAGCTCTCCCTCGGTATTGCGCTGCGTTATCAGTACCAGTTCGTCAAGAGATGGGGGTTCGAGAACTGCCTTCAGGAGAAAGCGGTCTACTTGCGCCTCTGGCAGGGGATACGTTCCTTCCATCTCAATGGGATTCTGCGTCGCCAGAACAATGAACGGCTCCTCCAATGAATATGTCTCCTTCCCCACGGTGACGGTCCGCTCCTCCATCGCCTCCAGAAGCGCGGATTGAGTCTTCGGTGTTGCGCGGTTTATCTCGTCAGCGAGAACGACGTTGGCGAAGAGCGGCCCGGGCGAGAAAGTGAAGCGACGACCGGCTTCGTCCTGCGTGATGATGTCCGTCCCCACTATATCGGCAGGCATCAGATCGGGAGTGAACTGAATGCGCGAAAAACGAAGCGATAGCGCGGAGGCGATCGTCCTAACAAGGAGCGTCTTTCCAAGACCGGGCACGCCCTCAAGCAGGATGTTCCCTCCGCAGAGCATGGTGATGAGCGTCTCTTGCACCACCTGCTTGTGCCCAACGATCGTCCCGGCAATGGCATCGATCAATCGATCCATCGCAGCATAGGATGCATCTAATTCGCTTCTTGTGATCATTCTCCTCCTTGTGTTATGTCATCGAAGTACCTACGCACAACATCCTCTACCTCAGGCGAAAGAGTGCGACCGGAGAGGAGAGCACGGAGACGATCGTAGTCGACCCTCAGTATCGAAGGAGCCCCCTCATTTGACGGAGCCTCCTCCACCGGAACTCCCTTAGTGACGAACTCCTTGAAGTCGCCAGCGCTTCCCATGCTCCCAACTATCTCGCGCCTGGTGAACTGTGGCGTCGCACTCGTCGGTGGGGCACTTGCGCTGCCGCTCCCCGCTCCGCCGAAAGGGTCATCACCCTCCTGTAATCTGTCCGCGTTTGTGTCGTGGGTTGTATTGCCTGCAGATGGCGCTCCGCCACCTGTGGAGTCGTGATTTCCACCTTCATCCGGACTCCCCGCCATGGGTGTAGAATAGGCTAGACCATCGCTCTCGTCGTGTTGAGATGAGTCCGACGGCTCATTTGTCATCGCCTGTGCTGGCGGCCCACTCCCCTCTTCTTGGAGTGATTGAGCGAGCTTCTGCGTCTGTTGCAGGCGCTTTTGCAGCTCTTCTGAATCCTCCTCTTTCGCCAGTCCGCGCAGGGCTTGCCTCAGCGATTCGTTTCCTATCTGTTCAGCAAGCGAAGAGAGGGCGCTTTTCTCCTCCGGCGTAAGGCCACCGCCTCCATCGGCGAGTCGTTTCTGGATTTGCGAGATCAGCTCCTTGAGCCTCTTCGCTGCTTGCCGCTGCTGTGAGATCAATTGATCGAGCCCTTCTTGATCACTCGAGATGACACCCGGCGAGGAGGGACTGCTCCACAATTTGCCCAATACGTCTTGCAGATCGTGTTGTGGCTGGGTGTCGCTGTCACTCAGGGCACTTGTGCCAGACGCGGAAGGGGAAATCTGGCTCTGTGTCTCACTTCTTTCGCTTCGACTGGAAGCGGCGATTGACTGTGCGCCGCCATCCGCGCTCGATGTTACTTGCCCGGAAGTCGGGGCAGGCAAGTTGCTTGAGATCGGGAAGAGAGACGATGTCACGAGTACTGCGACCAAGAGAGCCAGTCCGATAGGGATCAGGAGAGCAGTATGCCCGAGAGGAAGCGCCCGTTTCCAGCTTAGTCTTCGCCCCAGCAGCCAGGTCTCAAGCATCTCCCTGTACGGGCCAGCCTGATTGCGTTCATATATCTCATACAGCGAGCTGAGCCGTTCCTCCATCTCAAGCTTACTATCAACGCGCAGTAGAACCCGTGGCGTGTTTACCGGCATGCGGCGAACAACAAGGAAGCTTGCTATCAACACGATTGCGGGCAGAACACTGAGCGCAAGCCACGCACCGTGCGAAATGACAGCCATACGCCCACGCTCAAGCAGGAAGGCAACCAGAATTGGAGCGAGTGCCAGAGAGAAGCACATCGCTGCAACACGAAACGCTCTCACTCTGTGAGCCCTCCGCTCGACAGCCGCAATCGTTTCTATGATTTCGTTCATTTCTGCCTCCCTAAGCGCCTTTCGCAGACAATGACCCCACCCAGAGTCAGGACGAGGGGCGCGACGAAGCCGAGCAATATCCTCCAAACAGACGCGCCCGCAAAGAGACGATTGACGAACCCAAGCGGGCTGAGCACTGGAATCCCGACAAGAGGAAGCACATAGTAGACTGCGAACACAGCATACTTGGCGAGGAATCCGCGAGGGGAGGCTCCGTGTCCCCTCTCTTCAACAAGGCGGGAGATGACCGACGTGAACAGAGATACAAGCGTCCCGTACAGGATCATGAGCACAAGCATCGATTCCCTGCCCGGGTAGAGAGAGCGCGCGAAGATGAAGTATGGAACAAGCATGGCATTCCCAATCCCAACGCGCGATGCTACATGAATGTACAACACGATCCCCCGTTCTCGCTGAAGCGCTGCCAGTGTGCCAAGTGAAAGGCCCAACATGCCAGAGAGGAAGATGTAGACGTAGAAGTACATCCCCTCTCTCCGCAGAGCCGCGAGAGGCGCTAAGTCCTTCACTTCTCTGCCCGCAGGGATGGAGAGGATGAGCGCAAGGCCACAGAAGAGCAGAAGCGCGAAGATCGGCTTCACGACTTGGTTGTCCACAAGTGAGAACCTTTTCTCGATCATCTTGACTCACCCTCGACAAGAACGAGTTTAACATCCCTCACTTTTTGGCGGTAGTTTCCATCATCCACGATCGAATCAGAGACACCACCAGCTATGAGCCACGTGCCAAGAGACAGGTCGTATGCCTTACTGACAGCATTGTACAGCATTGCCAGCCCTCTAGGCGTAGGAGCGAGTGCCCCCGTAGCGCCAGAGAGAGAATACTCATGAGCACCCGGAGCGATTGGCCCAACCACAAAGCTCTCGCCATCATTTATGACCGCTGCATATGGAAGTGCGACATCGAGCCTGCTGTCGATCTCCACACGTTCATCACCACTGCGAAAGAGGCTGATTCGAGCCGCATCTCTGCTACCCCCACGCAGTACTCGCATGTGCTCGGGCTGCATGCTGATGGTAGCACCATCATCACAAGAAATGTCGATGTCGTAGGAAGTGTCATTCAGATCGTGCGGGAGCTCTTGTAGTATCGCATCATTAACCCTCACTAGCGGTGCGGCAAGATCCCGTCCGCCAAGATAGATGTAGCCGCGTGATAGTATTGTGTAACCCAATGCCATTTGCGCAGAGACATCCGTATTTACGGTATATATATCGCATAGCTGCCTAGTGTGGTTTGCATACAAACCAGACCAAACCGAGCATGCAAGAACGACAATAAGAAGCATGACACCTCTTGCTGGTCCCCTGCGAACACGCGATGCAATCATGACAAGAGAGAGCAGCAGGACCGCCACAATCGCTATTGCAGTCGGAAATCCTGGCCGAGTGAGAGGCATCTGGAGCAACAGTGATCTAGCGACATCGTTTAGATTCAGTAGCTCCGCATCCGTGACCACACCCCGAAGATCCGTATACTGTGCCTGAGACAGCGAGAACGCATCCACCGTTACAAGAAGAACATCTCCTGCGCCTAATCTCCGCCAGATGACAAGCGGAGCGCCTACAGGGTCTCCCATTACAACTTTCGCTCCGGATCGTAAGTCGCCTGAAAGGCGCCGCTCCCCCGCCGCCATATGCGGGCTCGCGAGTGGGATCATTCCTCTCATGAGGGGAGAGTCGATTCGGAAGAAGTCGCTTCCTGTAAAGATCACGGTTGTTCCTCCGGCACTCGTCCAGCGATAGATCGCTTCTTCCTGGCCGCGCTCAACCCATATGACATACGCCCAAGCCAAAGCGAGCTAACGCCACCGTAGGAGACCCACTTTGAGGGCAGCTCTATCTCGCTTATCTGAACAGCATCACCCACTGCCTGGGAGGCGGAGTCGAAGCTACCTGCCAACAGAGTGAACGGCTTGCTCTTCCACTTGTCGCGCAGGTTGACTTCCTGCTGCGCGATAATATTCCGCTGCTCGTCGAGGAGTGAGACAACGAGTGGATGGGAGAAGTCATAGATAGGGATAGCGTCCTCGTGGATTCCCAAAGCACTGTCAATAGGTATGCAAAATGATGCTCTTGCCTGCCCCCGCCAGGCGTTGCCCACCTGCTCAGTGATCTGCAACGAGCCAGCAAAAGCCTCATCCACTCCTGAGATCCTCACACGGAGAGGGACCATGCGCTCTGGAACGAAGTACCCGGAGAAACCGAGGGAGACATCAATTCGCGGTGCTGGCGATCCCTCCCCACTGATTGCTGCAAGGAAGACGGAAAGGAGCACAACGAAGCCCACCACACCTACTTGCCAAATAGCGACCGGTCCATCTCGTGCCATATGTCGCCTTCTCACGCGCGGCTCCTATTCCATCACAAACCTGCGCGCAACAAGACTATAGTGACTAACCGATCGGTTGTCGAGAGCCAAGTCTGCCTTTTGGCGTACAACCATTTCACTGCCTCAGTAGTAAGCGAGAGTGAAGAGCGCTTCGATCTCCCTACTGCGGAAGGTTCTCCACTGCCACAGCCGCATCATTGCTGAGAACATCAGCATAGATCTGCGTTGTCTGGATCGAGCTGTGTCCAAGCTGCTTCTGAACGAGGCGAATGTTGTACTTGGAAGCGCGATACAGGAGAGAGGCGTAAGTGTGGCGACAGGAGTGAATCGAGAAGCGCCGTGGAATTCCAACTTGCGAAGCGTTCACCTTGAAGATCCGATACACAGCTGTGCGAGTAAGGAACTTCCCCGAGCGAGCGGAGACAAAGAGCGGCGATCGGCCAGAGGTAGGCTCACCATTTGCATCCTTCCAGATGATGAACTCTTCAAGATGATCCCGGAGTGCTCTTCCGATCTTTACCCCCCGCTTCTTGCTTCCTTTGCCGTTTCGCACAATTAGGGAAGCACTTCCGTTGTCGAGGATGACATCGCGCACACACAGATCGCAGATCTCAGACACGCGCAGACCCGCGTCCAGCGCCACGTGGAGGATTGCCCAGTCACGAACGGGGTTGCGTCGCCCGTCCACACTTGCTCGCCGCGCCATCTCGCGACAATGATTCTTCAGCGCAAGAACCTGCTCCGGTGACATGAAGTCTTCCTGCGTAATCTCGAGAGCCATCCAGTCCCTCCTCTTTGCCATGACGATAGCCAAAAAGCAATAGGAGTCGCTGGACAACTGTCGCAACAAAAGGGCACTTTTGTTGCGACATCTCAATGCGATGGCGCAAATGCCCTATTTAAGGCCATTTGTGCGTTCACGAAGTCAGACACCGACTGCCGCTCCGTGCAATGCGGCTTATGTGAGAGGTGGGAGGACGCCTACGAGTCGATTTCTGGGCCTCTCATTCGATTTCATATCTTTCGACGATCTTCTTCTCCGCGCCGACTACCTCACCGACAACCTCGACATACGGAGAAAGACCTGAGTGGCTTAGCTTCTCGCGCAGTAATGTGTCGAGCTGGAAGATCCCAGCGGAGTTCGACATGCGAACGTGAATCCGCACGGGTTTCTCATCCCCGCTCATAATCTCGACCTTCTTTATCGCCATCGCCGATACGGCGTGGATTGATGCCGACCCACTCTTGAATGGGATTCTTGCTCGGCCTGACTCCATATCCAACGCATCAGCCACCTTCACCGCGCCGGCTTCGATGGTCAACGGTTGAATATCGCGCCGATGTGCGTGAATCGCGTGCAAGATCTCGCCTTCGAGGATAGTGGCCTCACGCACGGAGTACAGCCCATCCAGAAACTCTTCAATCAACGCCGGCGCGAGGATAAGTGAGAGTTCCTCATGCCGGTGGCGATGAATGACGTGTCCAATATCGTGCAACGCCGCCGCCAGGCATACAATCACCTCAGCATCGTCATTTGTCAGATGATGGTCGCGAACTACACTCGGCTCCACTCCCCCAGCGACAAGTAGGCGCAGAAGCTTGATCGCGATGTTTGTTACGATCTTGATGTGCACTGGGCCATGATCGTTGATGTGCATACGATCGATCGCCGTCACATTCGAAGCGCTCCATAGCGTGGCCAGCCGCTCCGACGCATCAACACAACCAATTACCTGTTCCAGCCGAGCATTCCCGCGTATCGGGATATTAAGCCCCATCGATCTCACCTCGCAGTCTCTCCCACCATCTTCTCGCTCCCTCTACGCCCTCTCCTGCAGCCTGCCTTTCTTCGAGATACGCGACACGGCTACGAAGGAACTCGATTTCTTCTCGCATCTGAGCGATTAGGTTGTCGCGTTCAGCTTGTTTTGTCTGGTTTGAGGCTAAACGTGATGAAACTGTTGTATCGTCTAATGCAGAGATATCGGCACTTGTTCTTACAATGCTGCTCGCTTCTGCCATTGTTAATCCACTATCGTGTAAATCTTGAAGCTGGCGCAGCAAAGTGAGGCCGGTGTCTGCAACAAGGATCTGATTGTTCGGTCCTCGTCGCAGGTGTGGATAGAGCAGATCCTTTATCGCCTCTATCCTATTGCGCACCTGATTGTCCGTCGCAAGGCCGAGTGCCTTGCGAAGGTCGCTGATTGTATTCATTCCCGCCTCCTCGAGGGCTAAGATACACCATTGCGCCCGCGCAGCCAAGACTGCTAGAGATGGAAGTGCCCCAGTGATTGCCGTGTTGCCTCGAATCTGGTAGCCTTTCTGGTTGCAATGAAGATCAAACGACTCGATGAGGGGCTGGCGCGGAAGATCGCTGCTGGAGAGGTGATCGAGCGGCCCGCCTCAGTGGTCAAAGAGCTCATCGAGAATGCACTCGACGCGAAAAGTGAGAGTATATCGATCGCCCTGACAGAAGGAGGAATCGGGTCGATTGTGGTGCGCGACGATGGTGAAGGGATGAGCCCCGATGATATCGAACTTTGCGTCCAAAGGCACACAACAAGTAAGATCTCAAAGGAGAAGGATCTAACTCACATAGCAACGCTTGGGTTCCGAGGGGAGGCCCTGGCCAGCATCGCTGCTGTCTGTCATCTGCACATTGTTTCCAAGACATCGCTAGACACTGAGGCACACGAGCTCCGTGTCTCCGCAGGGGAGATGATCGGGCAGGTCGCGCCGGCTGCTCGCGGTATTGGGACCACCGTTGAAGTGAGGGACCTTTTCTACAACCTTCCAGCAAGGTCGAGTTTCCTCACCTCGAGCAGGAGCGAGTTCTTTCACTGCAACCGGGTCATCCATCGCCTAGCTCTGTGCTCACCCCACGTTGGGTTCAACCTAGGGCACGGCGCGCGGACGGTCTTCTCTGCACCGGCAGTCGCTGATCTGCGTGAGCGCATCGGACAGCTCTACGGCGCCCAGATCGGACGAGCGATGATCCCTATTTCCGCAGAGAACAAAGGGTTAGCAGTGAGCGGCTACATTAGCTCGCCGGAGGTGAGGCGGGGGAACCGTCGCGATCAAATACTATCGATAAATGGCCGCACGGTCGATGATCGTGGATTAAGCTACATTCTACAGAGCGCGTATCGTGGAATACTCCGCCCCGGCACCTTCCCACTAGCGGTGATTGATATCATCGTCCCTTACGAAGAGGTGGATGTAAACATCCATCCGCGAAAACTGGAGGTTCGTCTGGCCTCCCGGCGAGCCGTGCAGGACCTTCTGGATCGTGCACTGAAGAAGGCTCTCGCGTCGCGCTATGTCGTCCCTACGCTATCATCAAGTCCAGGTCCGTCAGATCTCTCGGCGTCGGCACGCTCCTCACAGCAGCCAGGGCTAGATCTGCGACAAGCGACCGATGTCCGAAAACACGAGACCGAGGCCAGAAAAGTGAGGGTTAGGAGCGATCACCGGGTGATCGGTCAGCTGCAGCAGACCTACATTCTGGTCGAATCACCGCAAGGGCTGGAGATCGTTGACCAGCACATCGCGCACGAGCGCATCCTCTACGAGAAGCTCTCACGCGAAGTGCAAGCCGGCGAAGTCGCACAGCAGCGGTTTCTACTTCCGGTGCGCGTGGAACTTCCCTTCGAGAGTGCATCTACGCTTGCCGCGGAGAGAGACCTCCTAGCGAAAGTGGGGATTGATATCGACGACTTCGGCGGAGGAACGTTTCTGGTGCGCGGCTACCCGGCACTCCTCGTCAAGACACAGGTGCAGTATGGGTTCCAGGATCTATTGGAGAAGGTAGTCGATGCCCTGCAGCAAGGACTCAAACTCAAGGACGTTCTGTTCGATCACTTGATCGCAGAGCTTGCTTGTGGGGCAGCGATCAAGGCCGGGGACAGGATATCGCTCGATGAACAGCAGGAACTGATCGATCGGCTTCTGACAATGGATAATCCGTTCACCTGCCCGCACGGACGTCCGATCATCTTTGCGCTCTCGCGCCACGACCTAGACAAGAGATTCAAACGAGTTTAATGCTAGGGAACGAGCACTCGCAGGGCATCCGGCTGAACACTCACCGAAAACTCGCTCTTCGGAAGCTTGTACGGCTCACCATCCACATGAGCGATCAGCTTTGCCTCCGAAGAGACGGTCACGTGCACATCCTGATGGTAGGAGACGCGAGACAACTTCAGGTGTTCGCCTTTCCTCGCCTGTGGCAATCGGATAAGCCGCTCCAACTTTGGAAAATCGCCGATGGCGCTGATATCAATCTTGCCATCGTCGATCTCTGCCTTGGGGGCTAGTTTGAACCCGCCCCCGCAGTACTTCCCGTTGGCAAAGCCAAGGGACAGACAGTTCTTCTCCTCACTCCACCCGCTGCCAGTCAGCTTAACCGGGAAGGCAGGAAACCTGAAGACTTCCCTTACCGCTGCGTACAAGTATGCGACCGCTCCTCGCAGGCGCTCCATCTTGAGAACGTCTCGGGCAACCTGCGCATCTATTCCAATGCCGAGCCCATTCACGAAGTAACGATTATCATCGATCTGCCCCAAATCAACTGTTCGCTCGCGGCCGTGCAGGAGCAGCGCGACCGCATCGCGATGATCTGACGGAATGCCAGTCATGTGGATGAAGTCATTACCAGTGCCTGCAGGTATCACAGCCAGTATCGCATCGCTTCCCACTACGCCATTGGCGACCTCGTTGATCGTCCCATCGCCACCCATAGCCACGATGTGAGTGAATCCAGACTCAATCCCCATGCGCGCGACATCGATTGCCTCTTCCGGCTCGTTCGTGTAATGAAGATCGTAATCTACACGAAGTTTCTCAAGTTCCTTTCGGACTGCGGGGAAGATCTCTTTGCAGCGCCCCTGGCCAGCTATCAGGTTGACAATTAGGAAGTAGCTTGCTTTTTGCATGGCATTGATCCTACAGATACAACCTACCGATTGTCAAGTCATGCCCGTGCCGCGCAGCGCTGTTGACAGTAGTTCCCCGCAGGTGCTATACTAATGGTGCCAATTCACTAGATCCAGATACGGGCTTTCCTAACAGCGGGTAGCTGCAAGGAAAGAAGCAGTACAAAGCACCGTACGCCCACTGCATCGAGGGCCGGGAGTATCCTCGGCCCGGCAAATGAGGTGGTCGGCGGTCAAGGAGGAAAACAGTGAAAAAAATCTGGCTACTTGGCCTCATCTTCACCCTCATCGTTGGCGTTATGGCCTTCGGTCAGGTGAAGACGCTTTACTGGAATTTGAACACGGAACCCCCGACGATCGACCCAAGCCTAGCGACAGATACAACGTCAGTCCAGGTCGATCATGCTCTGTTCCTCGGCTTGACTGATTTTGATGACGCAACGATGGATGTCATCCCAAGATTGGCAACGGACTGGGAGGCATCTGAAGATGGACTCACCTGGACGTTCCATCTGCGCAAGGACGCAGTTTGGACCGACGGCACGCCTGTCACGGCGCATGATGTCGAGTTCGGCGTGAAGCGAACCCTCGATCCTGCAACCGCCTCCGACTATGCT
>JAGGXO010000074.1 GCA_021163015.1 Candidatus Bipolaricaulota bacterium | reverse complement strand
TGATAGCGGATGCTCCGTCGATTGACGCCGAATCGAGCAGTTCCTTGGGAATTGCGACCATAAAGTTATGAACCAGATAGGTTGTAAGCGGTAGCCCATAGGCAGTATGCGCCAGCCAGATTCCGGGAAAAGTACCTGTTAATCCAAGCTTACCGTAGATCGGCAAGATGGGAATGAAGGTCATCTGCAGCGGAATTACCATTAACCCAACAACAAGCATGAACAGAATACGGCGGCCGGGAAAGCGCATCCATGCGAACCCGAACGCAGCAAACGAGGCGATGAACGTCGAGATTAACGTCGCCGGGATACTGATGCGTAGGCTGTTGAAGAATGCGAATCCGAGTCCTTGTTGCCGAATGACACCGGCGTAGTTCTCAAGGGAGAATTGCCCGCCACTGAATAATTTTGGAAAAACCGTCCACCATCCACTGGCGGCGATGCTGGTGGGGTCTCGGAGCGAGGTGATGAGCAGACCGAGGGTCGGAATGAGCCACATGGCTGCGAAGACAAATATGGTGAGATGCAGAGGGGTGCGTGCCATGAATCTGCGGAAGTTCATCAGCGTCTTCCTCCTTCTTGCGCCGCGAACCGGCGGATATTCACAATCATGAATGGGACAATCAGAATCAGGAGTACAACGGCGATCGCACTGGCGCGACCGTAGTTGGAGAAGTTGAACATCTCTTTGTACATCCGGTTTGCGATGACCTCCGTGCCGTAGTTGCCGTTGGTCATCACGAAAATGATGTCGAAGATCTTAAGGACCGTCACCACCATGGTGGTGGCCACGACCGCTGCTGTCGGAGACAGGAGGGGCAGGATAATCACCCGGAAGACATGCCACTCGTCGGCACCGTCGATGCGTGCCGCTTCCAGTAGTTGCTTAGGGATGTTCTTGTACGCGGCCGAGAAGATGACCATGCAGAACCCGGTCCACATCCAGATTCCCACGACTATGAGGCAGATGTTGTTTAGCCAAGGACGCTGGATCAACCATCCAATTGGTTGTCCTCCGAGTCCGACCACAATCGCATTGAGTACACCGATTTGTGGCATCCCTTCGGGGCGATATGCATATATGAATTTCCAGATGACAGATGCTCCGACCATTGATATCGCTGCGGGGACGAAGATGATCGACTTGACAAGCTTTTCGTATCGAATCCGATCCAGCATGACGGCGAGGAGTAGACCAAACCCGACGGTGCAAGTTGTGAACAGAACCGCCCACAGCGTGTTATTCCGCAGCGAGGTGAGCATGGTGTTATTGGTGAAGACGTAGCGCCAGTTAGCAAATCCGACGAATTCAGTGTTGGGTCCAAATAGACTTGCCCCACGCCCGAAGAATGAGCGGGCGATCGTCATGATTGTTGGATAGACGAGAAAAAACACAATAAGAATGATGGCCGGACCGACGAACAACCACGGTCTCCATCGCCCTGTATGCAGCATGATGCTACCTCCTGGCGGACAAGAAAGGAGCCGAGGCTATATTGCCCCGACTCCTTGATTTGCCTGTCTAGTAGGCGTCTTTTGCCGCCGCCTCGATAGTCTCAAGGACGGTATCCAAACTAACTCCGCTGATATAGTCAAGCACGCCGCTCCAGAACGCACCCGCACCAATAGCACCAGGCATTAAGTCGGAGCCATCAAAGCGCGAAACGGAAGCGTTCAACAGCATCCCCTGTGCCTTTCGGGTGATCGGGTTAGCAAAGTCGTCGGCACTCGCGCCGACATATGCCGAGAGCTCACCAAGTTCGCTGCTCCAGATGTTTGCTGCCGTCTCAGAGGTCAAGAATTGGGCAAACTTGATGACCTCGGGGCGGTTGTTGAAGACAGTGACCACATCGCCAGAGACGAGAAGCGGAACCGAGCCATCCGGTGTCGCCTGAGGCGTGATCGTCGGCAGCACGAAGACATTGTAGTCTTCCCCTGCAACGAGTCCGTCGAAGTGATCGTTGATAAAACCGGCAATAAAGGTCGCCTGTTTGTGCATGTAGGCTGTCGGCGGTGTCGTGAATAGAGCATCGGGCGCATCACCAAAGTTGGTGGTTAGCGCGCCGATCGGTCCGCCAAGAACGTACCCATCGTCAAACAGGTTTCCGAAGATCTCGAACGCCTTCTTCACGCGCGGATCGGTCCACGCAATCTCGTGGGCGACCCACTTATCGTAGACATCCGCTCCAGCGGTACGGAGCATGATGTCCTCAATCCAGTCCGTGCCCGGCCAACCGCTGGCCGCTCCGGATTCGAGCCCGATCGACAGCGGCATGCCGCCATCGGCCAGGATCTGCTCGTTCAGGGCAAGGAGTTCATACCAGGTAGTCGGAATCTCGTACCCTTCGGCGGCAAACACCTTCGGATTGTACCAGACCAAGCTCTTCACGTTCGGGAAGATGAACAGCCCGTACAGACCATCCTCGTATTCACCGATCGGAACGAGCGCCGGGTTGATATCAGCGGTATCGACCAGTCCCTTCAAGTTGACGATTTGACCAGCATCGGCCCATTCCTTCATCAAACCAATCCACGGATGCGGTGTAAGATCGGGAGGATTACCGCCCGCTAACCGCGTCGCCAGAATGGCCGGTCGGTCACGACCAACAATCTCCACCTGGACATCGATGTCTGGGTTCTGCGCTTCAAACGCATCCACAATCATCTGAAAGACGGGTGCCTGCTCGCCAGGCCAGCCATGCATTACATTGACTACTTTCTTTTCCGCGGCGAATACACCGACGCCGACTACCAACAGTCCTATGAGGAACAGCGTAGCAATTTTTCTCATTTTTCCTCCTTGTTGTTCGGTCCTTCTTTCCTGTTCTAGCCTTCACATAATGCTACAGCGTCGTTCTCCTTAGATTTACCTCAGCAATCACCTCCTTGGAGAGTTGTCCATCCTTTATCGGGAAATTGCGAGTTTCCCCTCTTCGTGCTTGCGTTACTACCGCAAAAGATGAAGTTACGACGATACTTGCAAGACACTTATGCCCTGAGATAATGCCGTGTTCGATTTCCAACACTCGCTCTAGGAATGGATCTGCCGGTTCGCGGTTCCGCTTCAGCCTGGCAGCTCTTGTCTGTTGGTAGGCACGATCGATGAATATGCGCCCATGGACACTCTTGAGCAGTGTGGTATACGTTCCCTCTGCGATTACCACATCCACCCCAGTGAGCGATACAGTCTCGTTTGTGATTAGGTCGTCCTGGTATACAACAAGGGATTTCTCGATCTTAGTGGCGCCATTGACGATAGCCCCCACATGCTCGTCCAGCAGGGCAAGGTTCACCTCGCCTAATCCTACGCGGTTGATGTCTTCCCGACGCCGAGCGTCGTTTGTGTGCGGGGGATAGACGAAGTAATCATCCTGTTGCAGAATGAGGGCGCCTATTCCCTGCTTCTTTAAGGCTTCTGCGGTGGCGAGCGCTAGTTCGGACTTCCCGCTCCCGGACTCACCACCGATGCTAATGGCGAATCTTCCTTTGGCGCTTCTCAATCTGGGCAAGAGGATCTGGGATATCGCCGCTGCAGCTCTACGATGCTTCTCTTGGACGAGTATTCTGTCTCCTCTCATTTTCCCCTACCTTTTTCTGTTACCGATGTTGGCGTAGAGAAGCAGATGCCTTCTTGCCAGCGTTTCCCACGAGTACTTGCTCTCGATGGTCTCTCGCGCAATCTCTCCCATACGCATTCGCCTGCCTGGATCCTCGAGCAACTCCGCCATGGCAGCAGCGAAAGAGGGAATGTCGGTTGGGTCTACAAGGCGTCCGTTTTGCCCATCAACAATCACCTCTGGCGGCCCCCCGAACTTCGTCGCGATTACAGGGACTCCGCATGCCATCGCCTCAAGCATGACAATACCGAACAGTTCATAACGGGAAGGCATCACGAACAGATCGGACGCCCCGTAGTAACGTGGAATATCACTCTTCGGAAGTACTGGACGCCAGATGAAGCTATCACCCAGTTGTAACGACTTCGACAGCTGCTGCAATCGTTCACGTTCCTTGGCTTCATGACCATTCTCATTGCTTGTTCCTGCACTTAGCACGAATTGGACGGGACTTCCATGGTTCAATTGATGTCTTGCTTGCACTGCTGCGCGCAAGTAGAGGTCGAACCCCTTGCGGGGATCAAGCCGTCCAAGCGTGAATACAACCGGATCTACCGAGAGTCCCAGTTCCTTCTTGAGAGATTCCTTGTCGCTTGGTGGATGGAAATAGTTGGCATCTACTCCGGGCGGAATGACAGCAATCTTGGCTTCGTTTGTCCCATAGAGATCAACAAGATCCTGCTCTTCAAGTCCTGTGGAAGCGATAATCGCGTTGCAGCGCTGCAGAATGTCGGTCTCGATCGCGATGCGGTCCTTGTATTGCGCTGGATCGGCATCAGGGAGAGAGGCTAGTTTCCTCTTGCCCAAGGAGTGGGAAGTATGGACCCACTTTTCCGGCTTTTTCAGACGGCCAGCCACGTATCCGCCATCCCAGAAGTGCGAGCTGATGATCTCGTTACCACTCAGGTAAGTGCTGAGAGCAGCAGCGAACTCTCCAAGATGCGGTAAGATCTCCTCTTTGGGCAGAAACCCTCTTGGCCCACACTGGATGCGGATTACATCAGCGCCAGGAGCCATTTGCTCTCTCTTGGGTTTCCCGTCGGAGCGATCCCGTGTGAACGCGAGAACCTGGGTCCCTTGTGCTGCGAGCGCGATGGATAACTCGCGGATATATACGCACTGTCCACCTACGTCCGGTTCTCCGATGCGGCCCAGTGGATCGCCATGCGGCGTAATCATCACGACTGTTTGCCTAGACAACTAGAACCTCCATACCCGACTCATTCATCTCTTCCAACATTTGCGGATCGATGTCCGAATTGGTCACCAGCGTGTGTACGTCTTCCAGCAATGCCAGGTAGGCAAAGCTATCTATGCCAATCTTGGACGAGTCAGCCAGTACGATCACTTGGTCAGCAGCACTAATCATTTTACCCTTTATGCCCGCTTCTTGGATATTATTCACTGATATTCCTTTCCTGCTCACACCATTGACACCGAGGAAAACCTTGTCTGCGTGAGTCTTCTCGAGGCATGCCTCTGCCAAAGTCCCCACGAAGCTCATTCCCTGTTCGTAAAGACTTCCGCCGACCGTAATCAGCTCAATGTGTGGGGCACCTACGAGTTCGTTCAGTGCGTAAACCGAGTTAACAAGGACCGTAAGCCTGCGATCTCTCAGTTTGCGAGCGAGGAGCAAGGCCGTGCTACCGGAATCAATGATCACTCGGTCTCCATCTTCTATGAGCTCTGACGCTCTCTGTGCGATGGCTTGCTTCTCGAGGAGATGAACGCTTGTCCTCTCTTGGAATGCTGGCGCAAAACGCAAAACCTGGGGAGCGACTGCTCCCCCGTGGTTTCGTTTCAGGAGATCCTGCTTTTCGAGTGCTTCTAGATCCGAGCGTATCGTAACAGGGGAGACACCGAATTCCTCGCTCAGCCCGGCGACTGTTGCCACCTTGCGAGCCACAACCAACTGTGCTATCCGGTGTCTTCTTTCGTCTACTAGCATTTCACTTCCGTATTACATCATTATACTTTCGCATTGTAACGCCACACCGCTCATTGGTCAACCGGTCACCCTCATCTGATTCCATGCTAATCTCCTTTTCACACCACCACTTCGGTCTCCTCACGAACTAGAATGGAGAAGCAACCAGTCTATTCACCAACTCGTCTGATCGACTGAACAGTCTTTGCAACACGAGCAATGCACCTCCCTTCGCGCAACTGAAGGATTGATCCTGCGCCTGGCATACTTCGATTCCCCAGTCGAACTCGCTACCAAGCTCGGTGCTGAGTCGAGTAGCTATCTGGTTGATGAACGCCATCTCCGCAGAATCAAGCACTTTCGCGTTGATGACGAGTCGATTTGGGTCAAAGAACGTCACCATCTGCTTTATTGGTTCGATAAGCGAAGAAGCTATAAAAGAGGCCAGTTCTTCAGCTGCTTGAGCTGACGAAGCTGCTTCTTGGCTTCGTTGCGCTATGTCATCGACTTCCACATAGGCATGTTGTAACGAAGAGGCATTTCCGCATCCCCCATGGAAGACCTTCCCATCAAGAAGAGTACTCCCTCCCATGCGGACGTCATTTCCTACACCTTTTCTCAGGGCGATGTAGCTCATCACCCTGTCTTGGTAGCCCATGAAGTGATTTTCCGCTAGAGCCATGAAGTTGACATCCCTGTCCATAACGATGGGGATATGTAATTGCTCTTCGAGCAGCGATTGCACGGGTACATGTTTCCATTGTGGAAGGTTTTGGCCAGAAATAGTGATCTCGTTTCCTTTGAGGAATGCGGGAACTCCCAAGCCCATCCCGATGATCTGATTGAGGTCTTTTCCCGCATTACGTAGCATCTCTTCGGTTTTCTGTGTCACAACAGCAAGCGCCTTCTCCGGCTTGGCAATATCAGCCTTGCTAAGGGTGGATGTTTCCGAGAGGA
>JAGGXO010000075.1 GCA_021163015.1 Candidatus Bipolaricaulota bacterium | reverse complement strand
ACCAACACTAATCCGACAAGAAGGGCCGCTAGGAAGAGACGTTGAAAGTTTTTCATCTTGATCACCTCGTTTGGATCTACACGCGCCACCGCCCCTAGTTTCATGCGATCTCGCGGCGATGGTGTAAAGGACCGCTCAGGATATACTCGTATCGGTGTTGTCATACCTACCGCGTGCACGTATCGTTATCAGAACGAGAAGGCAGTCTCACGGGACTGTGGCAGGAAGGACAAGATTGTCGGAGGTGAAAGTAGTCTACGATGATTGGAAAGGCTGCTTCCTCCCTCAGTGATGTAGGAGGAGCTATGAAGGTAATCGGACTTGCCGGCGAGGCCGGTTGTGGGAAGAGCGCTGTCGGGAAAACCCTGGCGAAACGTGAAGGAATCGCGTGGCTCGACCTGGATCGCCTCGCCTGGCGATGCTATCAACAGAACAGCCCCACATACAGAGAGCTCATCTCCCGGTTTGGTAAGGCGATTCTTTCGGCGAGCGGAGAGATTGATCGATCTAAGCTGGCGCCAATTGTCTTTTCCGACAAGGAATCCCTCGCGGACCTAAATGCGATCGTTCATCCGGCGTTAAGCGAGAAACTGCGTTCGATCATAGAAGAGGAGAAAGCCAAGGGAACACGCATTCTGCTCGTCGAGGGAGCACTCCTCGGCGTTTCACCTTATGTTGACTACTCCCTGTTCGATGCGATCCTCTGGCTCACGGCAAGCCGTGAGGCACGCGAGGAACGCCTGCGCGCCGCCGGTCGCGCGGATCATCACCTGCGGCGTCATGTTGCATCGCCAAAGGCGGCACACACGATCAACATCGATGCTGAAGGGAGCATCGAACAGACAGCGCAGCAAGTGCTCGAAGCGATCGACCACCTTCCTTAAAGCGGGTAAGGATGGCATCCACATCATCAACAAGGCGGGCGAATGTCTGTTCTCACCAAGCCATACGCACAGTGTCACTGGTCAGATTCTCATAAGATTGGAACTGGAGATCAGACAATGCGTGAGATACGTATGCAGCAAGAGATAATTGTTCGCGCCACAAACGAGATTGGTGCCATGGCCAGGATGATTCGTATCTTAGGCGACATGGGGATCAATCTCCTCTCCGTTGTTGTCAAGACAGACGGCGATGAAACCACACTTCACCTCGTCACAAGTTCGCAGTCCTTCGCCCGCGACGCATTACGCAAGGCCGACTTTATGGTGGAAGAGCGCGATGTCCTAGTTGTGGAACTTCCGCATTATCCCGGATTCCTATGCCGAGTCGGTGAAGCGCTCGCTCGCAAGGAGATCGCCATTAACGAACTCTACTCGACCGTACCACAGGAAGGGAGAACGGGTCTTGTTGTCCTCACTTGCTCCAACAACGAACGGGCACTGCAGGCATTGCGTCGTCACTGTCATTGACCCACTGGATTCTCTTCTTCGGACCTACCTCAAGAGTGAACAAGGGGATTCTCGCACGATGGCGCTGAGGAAGGAATTGAGAGAGCGGAGGATTGAAGTACCCCGCCGCAAGCGGACGGTGTATCAAGAGGCTTTGTGAGAAGCACGCCCCAAGGGGTGGGGAATCAACCCCTGCAGGGGATTGAATGATCGGGAGATTGTGGAATTCCCTCAATGATTCAATCGCGCTGCCCTCTCCCCGTTCTCAGCGGGAGAGCTTCTGTTGTGTAATAAGAAGAGATCTATTCAACAGCTACTGCACAACACTCACTTGACCGCGAGCGGTACGAGGGTCGATTCCCCAGCGCTGTTGGTGATCCATACAAAGTACGTGCCCGGAGCGAGCGCGCTCGTATCGATAGTAAGGCGGGACTTGTCCCTGAAGAAGTGAGTTGCGAAGGACAGCCCCGATGCCGCAGCTCCGCCACCGCCCGCTGCGTCAATACCCAGTGCCGCGACCTTGATGCTCGGCTTTCCGCTTCCAGAAAGGTCCACATCGACCGTTTCTGTCGCTTGAATCGGCGTAATCACATCCTGCGCCAGGAGCGTTAGATCGTCAATCGATGGTGAGTTGGGCTTCCCCGCGCTAGCGATGAGCCGATCACCATCTGCGTCATGACCGTTGGTGAGGACACCCGGGTTGGTGTGCCAGTTCGTGTTTAGGTCACCACTCAGGGGATCGGTGCGTTCCATCGTGGCACAGGTGTTGACGTCCCCTGCTGGCCATCCCGCCGCGCTAGGGATCTTATCGTTAGCGGTATCCATGACATTCCCCTCCGCATCGATGAGTAGCACGACCGCCCCGCTGTCTGGAAGGATGTAGTTGTAGGTTGTGTTCTTGTCGTAGATTAGATCAGCAGAGATGTCGCTCACGGTGTATTCGCCGCGTCGCTCAAGGAGGTAGTAGCCATGGCCACCATCCTCTCTCTTCCCAGCGGTCCACCACGACATATCGATCACCCGCCATGTATTGTTGCTCGAAGGAATGAACGCAATCTGCGAACCCGCAGTGTGCGGAGGAGAGGAAAGGTCGATCGGGGAGGGGCTGATCGTGCCGGCGAGCGGCACGCGTGTCCACTGTTCCTCCGCGGGAATTGTTTCCCCTTTGCGATACCAGCAGAGGCTCCACCCGGTGAGGTCCACGGGGATCGAGCCCAGATTGCGCAGCTCGATCCACTCGTCGGCCGGGCTGGCGGGTGTCCCCGCCCACGCGATCTCGTTGATGATCACTCTTCCATCGAGCGACTGAGCGGTGCTCCCTCCTCCGCCGGCGCTT
>JAGGXO010000047.1 GCA_021163015.1 Candidatus Bipolaricaulota bacterium | reverse complement strand
GCCTCGAGATCTCCTTCTCCTTCAAGAGCGACATGGATGGTGGATCTGTCGTTGTCGAACTGACGGAGGGGGCGGATGTGATATCCGCCCTGCGTGCCCTCGCTAGGCTATACCCCATGGTAGCTTCACGTATCTTCACGCCGGAAGGGGGAGTTAGAGCATATATCAATGTACTCAAGAACGGCGGGAATGTCAGATTCCAGCGAGGATTTGATACGCTGCTGCAAGATGGTGATCATCTGGCGATCCTCCCCCCGGTCGGTGGCGGCTAGGATCGAGGTGATTTTGCCCTTCGTAGTGAGTGCTGGCTCTTGATTTAGTGTAGGTTCTGGCTCTCCGTAGACAGGGGTGAGGGGCTCATTTTCATGAACCCCTCTGTGCTGGCGTAGTGGGCTGTTTTTCAAGGAGGTCTAGCGTTTCTTCCTGTTGCCCGATTGAATGCTATCCTTTGGCTATGTAGATTCTGTGAACGGCCTGCGGATTTTGTGTGCGGACCCGCGACGTTTTTCTCTACCATAGAGCTTGTCTAGCCTCGCAGTTTCTCCTTCTTACTCTTTAATCTATTCGAGAAGCGATCGGAGTTGATGATGAAACGCGTGTGCGTTCCTTCGGCAACCTTTTCGATCTCATCGTGTGCCTCAACGTCAAAATGCAGGGAACGTCCATCGATCTTTGTCAAGACCGCGCGCGCAGTGACCTTCATCCCACGCGGAGTAGCCGCGATGTGGTGGATGCAGACCTCTGTGCCAACGGTCTGCTCTCCCTCCGTAAGATGGGGATCGACCATCATTCGGCAGCACTCCTCGCAGAAGCCAACGAGAACCGGTGTAGCGAGAACATCAGCCAGGCCGCTCCCGAAGCTGCTCGCCAGGTTCTCCTTGGCAACCACCCACGTCATTTCGTGTCTGCTCCCTATCTCGATCATCGGTCTCCTCCTGCTCTTGGACCCTGTCATCATCTTGTCATGCTCATCTATCTTCAGTTTCCAACATGATATCCAGGATATCGCGCAGCATCGTCGCTGCCGAGGGGAGCGGCGTCTCTTCTTTGATCGTTGCTGTGACTGTGCCGTAGATATCAGTGTAGTAGGTGATCCCCATCTCTCTTGGCCCCAGTCGTCCGAGCGCGTGATCGGAGGGCATCGTATGCGGGGCAACGATGAGGGAGTACCCAGAATCGGTGCGGGTAGCCCTCGCAAGGAGACGCATGCGACGCCCTCGTTCGAACTCGGAACGGATCTTCTCCAATGAAAGGCCACTAATGCCACTGCGCTTGACGTCTTCCAACTTCGCAGGATATGAAAGGACAGAGTTTGCCACGATCACCAGCTTTGCGGCTGCATCCCAACCATCCAGATCCCACGCTGGATCGGCCTCCAGTACTCCTTCGCGTCTTGCCAGTGCGAGGGCATCATCCCAGGTGGTACCACTGCCGACCAGATCGAGTATGAGACCGGTAACGAGGTTGGGGACCATTTCGATGCGATCTATCATCGCCGCGTGCAAGGCACGAGTGCCTATGTACAGGGCGGGAAGGCCACCAGCGACCGTCCCGCTGTAGCGCAGTGAGACGCCATTTTCTGCGGCAAGGTACGTGAGTTCCTGGTAGTACAGGACGATCGGTCCCTTGTTTGGCGTTACGACGTGCATCCTTTTCTCCAGTGCTTCGCGGATGCACGATGTCCCTGGTTCCGCCCCATTGGCGAGGTTAACCGGCGTTGCATCGCACCATATGTCGGCATCCACCTGACGCACAAGGTCAAGAGAACTCATCTCGGGCCGCCCTACTTCGGGGTAGGCGGCGACCGTCCCCGCCAACTGCTTGGTCCTCAGGATCAAGCTAGGATCGAGGCCATTTGCGTCGTAGGCTGCTCCATGCGAGTCCGCCGCAGCGACGAGGACTAGATCAAGCGCGTAACGCTCGTGGAGGTATACCTTCTTATCGGCGAGGAGGCGTACAAATCGGCGACCGAGGTTTCCCAGGCCTGACAGAGCGATACGTACGTTTTGTACAGCCATCTGTGGCTCCTAAGGGTTGAGTTAGCTGACGCTGTTTCTCAAGACTCCGATTCTCTCGATCTCCACCTCGACGACGTCCCCTGGAACGAGCGGCCCAACCCCAGCCGGGGTTCCAGTGGCGATCACATCGCCCGGCTCCAGGGTCATGTAGGATGAGATCTCCGCGATGAGCTCTGGAATGCTGAAGATGAAGTCGCTTGTCCATCCATCCTGACGTATCTCTCCGTTCACCCGTGAGATAACGTGGAACGGCCCCTCGATCTCATCTGTAGTTACGATAACCGGCCCGATTGGCGCTGAGGTGTCAAATCCCTTGGCGCGCACCCAGTTCTTGTCCCACTTCTGAGCCTCGCGGTCGGAGACATCGTTCATGCATGTGTAGCCGAGCACAACACTCATTGCGTCATTGGTCGAGACATTGCGACAACGCACTCCGATGACCACGGCAAGCTCGGCCTCATGATGGATGAGGGTGCTTCTCGGGAGGACGATCTCATCATTCGGCCCAATCACCGCTGATGGCGGCTTGAAGAACAACAGCGGACGCTTCGGTATCTCATTGCCCAGCTCGGCGGCGTGCGCCGCGTAGTTGCGTCCCACACAGATGATCTTTGTCGGCGTGCAAGGCGCTAGCAGATGTGCACCCTTTGCAGGCACACTTCCGGATTTCGAAACAACGACCTTTCCTTCCAGCCTTCCGGATGTTGCTAGGCCAGACCCGGGATCGATAAAGCGAACAAGCCGCATGGTTCCTCCCTCATTACTAACTCAGATTGCCGACACCCTACTGCTTCAGATTGGCCTTTTCAAGGGAATGCGCGACCTCTCACTTGACCGATCTACGATGAGTGGATAGGCTGTGGCATCATGAAGAGGCCTACCACCTTTGCCGTCGCAACAGTCGCTTGTGGAATCGATCGGCTCCTCAAGTGGTGGGTAGGAGGGCACCTTGCGTTGCATGAGTCGCGGCCCCTGATCGGTCAGACAATTCGCTTGACGCGTGTGCACAATATTGGCGGGGCCCTTGGAATATTCCCTGGGAGCGGATCGCTCTTCTTGGCCGTGTCGATTGTGGTCTCGGCATGGATTATCTTCTTCTTGGTGCGTCATAAGTATGAGGCAGCTCTTATGGGGATGGGCCTGGCGCTGCTCCTCGCTGGTGCCGTCGGAAACCTGATTGACCGCCTTTCCTACGGCTATGTGCTCGATTTCCTTGAGTTTAGAGGGCTGTTTGTCAACAACTTTGCTGATGTTTGTGTCAGTGTGGGGACCATTCTTGTCTTTATTCATGTGCTCTTCGGGGGGGGAGAAAGATCGAACTACGGGGTAAGTTGATCGTATTTGAGGGTCTAGATTTCACGGGAAAATCCACTCAGGTGGAGATTCTAGCCAAGAGCCTGCGTGAGATAGGACTCCCGGTCACGATGACGCGTGAGCCTGGGGGGACGAAGCTGGGCGAGGCGGTCCGCAAGGTGATCCTTTCTAGGGAGAATATGGATCTCCTTCCGCTGTCTGAGCTGTCGCTATTCATAACATGCCGCGCGCAGCTATCGGCGGAGGTGATAGAGCCGGCGCTGTTCGCTGGGCATGTTGTTGTGTCCAGCAGGTTTCGGTTGTCGAGCCTTGCCTATCAGGGGTATGGGCGTGGACTCGACCTGAGGTTGATCGAGCAGATGAACGAGATTGCAACGTCCGGGAGGCAACCTGACGTGACATTCCTCCTTGACCTCTCTGCAGAGAACGCTCTGGAGCGAAGGGGACAGGAGAGCGATCGCATCGAACAGGAGGATCTGGAGTTCTACCGGCGGGTTCGGACAGGCTATCTTGATCTCACACGGGGTGATCCCAGTGTACACCTGCTCGATGCCACTAGGCCGATAGAAGAGATCGCCGCGGGTGTCTTGCGCCATCTTGGGCTATAGCCATTTGGCAATGTGCGACTATGGTGTATGATTGAGGTTATCACGAACACTGCAGAAGGGGGATAACGATGGACTTCGTAAGTATGAAGGATGAGTTGGTCTTTGGCGTGAAATTGGCAAGCTATGCGTTGGGCACGCGAAGCAGTATGCCGATTCTCTCCGGATTGAAGATGGAGATCTCCGGGGCTAGCCTCAGCCTCTACGCCACCGATCTGGAGCGTTCGGTCCATTGTGAGATTCCGATTGAGAACAAGGACGGAGATGAGGCGGTAGTCCTCAACGGCGCGATCCTCTCGCAAATTGCCAATCACCTCCCACAGGACGATCGCATTACGCTGAAGAGCGCTGAAGGGGATGGGACACTCGTCAAGCTCCGCTGTGGTGAGGCCCTCTTTGATCTTCCTACGCTGCCCGTGGAGGACTATCCAGAGATCGCCCCGCTCCCCGAGAAACGCATCGGCAAGGTTAACGTGCAGAATTTCCACCGCGGCCTAGAGCTGACCGCGTTTGCTTCGCTTAAGGTGAATGAGACGACGCGCCTCAGTCTGACCGGTGTGAACATAGTGGTCGGCGGGAGCGAGATGAAGATGATCGCCACCAACGGCTACCGGTTGGCTGTGAAGACGTTCCCAATGGAGGAGATCGTCGAGGAGAATGAGTTTCTCATTGAGGCTGGCGTATTGAGCGACCTCGATCGCGTTCTCTCGCAGATCAACGCTCCGAACGTCGATATCTACCGCGGGGATGGGCAGATATTCTTTCATGCGGGTGGAGTGACATTCACTGCAAAGACGATTGCTGAAGAATTTCCCGACTTCGATCGTGTCATCCCTAAGGACAATTCGATCGATCTTGCGTTCAATCGCCAAGCATTGCTGGCTAGTCTGCAGCGCATCGAGATTACCGCTGCAGAGGAGTCAGGGGCGGTCACTTTCCGCGTGACGAACGAGGAGAGCGCGGCGCGTATTAACTCTTCTTCCAAGGAGAAGGGCGAAGCTGAGGAGCGTGTGCGTCTGGGGAAGGTTCCATCGGAGGCGATTGAGATATCATTCAAGGCGGAGTACCTGATCGACGCCCTGAAGCGAATGGACTCCGAACAGATTGCGCTGTGGTTGGCAACGCCCGAGAAGGCTGGCCTGATCGAGCCGACGGGGGATGACATTTCACCCCAGGATGAGGGTTTCCTTTACGTATGCATGCCTGTGCGCCTGGGCGGATGAACAGCTAGCACGCTTCAGGGCATTCTCCTGAGGTTTCCGGACGCACTCACGCGAGAGCGGTGCGGATAGTCTCTCTTCCTTTCTCCAGTGCGCCTTCAAGGGAGTCTGCGCGCAATCCACCACCCTGTGCAAAGACGCGATTTCCTCCTCCGCCTCCACCGAATTCCGAGGTGAGAGCACGCATGATCACTCCGGCGTTCGCGGGCAGGTTGTCGCTCACTTTGCAGACTGCGATCCCCTTTCCATCTACTTCTGCGAGGAGCAGGATAACGGCTGGTCGCGCCTTCTCCTCAATGAGATCAGAGAGCTCCTTGAGCTGTGCTGCGTCGGTGTCCACAAGTGCTGCGAAGACGCTGATATCTGCGATCTTCTCAGCATGTGCAAGGAGATCATCACGTATCTGCACAAGCGATGCCTTGCTGAGCTCAGCAAGATCCTTTTCGAGAG